>JADLEA010000272.1 GCA_020846365.1 Bacteroidota bacterium | reverse complement strand
TCGTGGGGGAAGGGGACGCTCACAATGCCAGGGCCTGGGCCAGGCGTTTTCCCCATGCACTGCAGTTCCTTTTCGGACCCCCCATCCCTATCGAGTAGGGGATCACTCCGCCCAGGTCGCGTAGTACGGACTTCGCCAGGACTCCTCGATCTCCGGTGCATTTGATCTCCGTCGTTTGTCGTGCTGGCAAATCAGCCCGGGACACAACTCACAGGGACTGCGATGTCTGTTCTCTTACAGGTTCTCCTCGTCATACTCATTGTTTTGTTCGCTCTCGGAGTGATCTGGCGGCTCTCTTCACGCCGCACATCGGTGCCGTGTCCATCATGGTTGGCGTGGCTGGTGGAGATGGAGAATCCGTTTGCGAAGAACTATAACGCCTCCGCCATCATACAACAACTTGATCTGAAGCCGGGGATGAAGGTGCTGGATGCCGGGTGCGGGCCGGGCCGCGTGACAATCCCGCTGGCCAGGGCTCTTCTGCCGGCAGGCGAAGTGGTGGCGGTTGACATTCAACCGCAGATGCTCAACCGGGCACGGGAGAAAGCCAACACAGCCGGTCTGAGCAACATTGATTTCCGGGAATTGGCAATCGAGCCAGGGCGACTGGGTGTGGCGGAATATGACCGCGTACTTCTCGTCACCGTGCTTGGCGAGATTCCCGATCGTGCAGGGGCATTACAGGAGATCCATCGCACACTCAAACCCGACGGAATACTTTCGGTCACGGAGATTGTATTCGACCCCCATTACCAGACCCGGAAGTCGATTTTGCAGCTTGCGAACACTGCCGGATTTCGGGAGAAGGCTTTCTTTGGAAACCGGGCTTCCTATACTCTGCACCTGTGCAAGCTGAACAAGGAGGGACTCCAAAGGGAACAGGACAAGCACCTTTGATGAAGGCGATAGTATACACGCAATATGGTTCCCCCGATGTTCTTCAGGCGACGGAGGTTGAAAAACCCGTGCCCGCTGACAATGAGGTGCTCGTCAGAGTCCGGGCGGTGTCCTTGAATGCCTCCGATTGGGAGTTCCTCACGGGTTCGCCGGCGTATGTTCGCATGTGGGGACTCCTGAGACCCAGACTTCGGATATTGGGTTCTGATATCGCAGGCCAGGTTGAGGCGATTGGAAAGGGTGTCCGGAGATTTCGACCTGGCGACGAGGTGTACGGGGACATCCTCGAGCGCAAAGGGGGATTTGCCGAATATGTCTGTGCCCCCGAGAAGGCCCTCACGCTCAAGCCGAAGAGTATGACCTTCGAGCAGGCGGCGGCGATACCCCAGGCGGCAACCATAGCCCTCCAGAGTGTCCGCGACAAAGGAGATCTCCGGCCAGGGCAGAGAGTCTTGATTAATGGAGCTGGAGGTGGCGGAGGGACCTTTGCCGTCCAGTTCGCCAGACTTTTCGGCGCTGAGGTGACGGGCGTGGACAGCGCGCTCAAGCTGGACCTTATGCGATCGATCGGTGCGCATCATGTCATTGACTATACCCGGGAAGATTTCACGAGGAACGGGCATCAGTATGACCTGATCGTGGATTTCGTGGCACGCCGTTCGATGTTGGAGTGCAGGCGCGCGCTGTCAGCGGGAGGGAAGTATGTCCTGGTAGGTGGGTCGGTGAGACGTCTGCTTCACGTTCTGTTCATGGGACCTGCATTGTCCCTTTCCGGCGGCAAGAAGATGGGGATACTCGCTGCAATTCCTAACAAGGACCTGATGTACGTACAGGAGCTTTTCGAAACCCGAGAGGTCGTGCCTGTGATCGACAGGTGCTTCCCGCTGGAAGAAGTGCCGGAAGCCCTCCGGTATCTTGGAGCGGGCCTGGCCAAAGGGAAAGTAGTCATCACTGTCTGAGTGGTATGTTTTCGGATTCCGCTTTTCGACCCCGGTGAGGGAATTCCCGTCACACGTGAGGTATCCTGCAATGGATAACGGTTTCCTTATTCCAGCCATCCTTTTCTGTCTGTGCCTCATCCTCCGGTCGGTATATGAGCTCCTCAAAGAAGCGCGGATGATCGATCCGGAGAACAAGCTCATCTTCGCAGCGATCTTTGCAGCAATGTGCACCCTCTGGGCGTCCTGGTTCAGCATGGGACCTGAGGACCCTCTTGCTCTGGAACTGCCGGATCCGGTCCGGTGGTGTGGATTTGGTGTTTTTGTTCTGGGGACAATTCTGGCCGTGGGAGCTTTCATTCAACTCAGAGGGGTCGAGAACATTGATCACCTTGTGACGAAAGGGTTGTTCAGGAAGCTCAGACATCCGATGTATGTCGGGTTCATCTTCTGGATCCTCGGATGGAGTCTGTATCACGGCGCGGTTGTGAGCTTTGCGATCGGGACGATGGGAATCGCGAGCGTACTCTGGTGGAGATATCTGGAAGACACCAGGTTAGTTGCACAGTTCGGGGACCAGTATCGGGAATACAGGCGTACGACCTGGTTCTGAAATGAGCTGATGAAGTAGTCTTCGCGCGAAAGGTCCGTGCGGGATCGTTCTCGCAAGGACCTTAAGCGCGTCAGTCTTCGAATGAACCTTCTAATGGAGGAATCCCAATGGGCAGCTTGAACGAATTCGCAATGGATGCCTGGACTCTGCATCCCGTGCTCAGCGCTCCGAAACTCTTTCCGCCGGCAGTGCTCTTCAGCGTGATTGACGCCGACCCCCTTGAGAAATACAAGGAGGCGTTGGAAAGACTCTCGCAACGGGCACTTGACAAGCGGGCCGATCCACCTCCTGGCGTGGATCCGCAGATCTTTCAACAGAGCAGGTTGACTGTTGCATGGGATACGGTGTTCCAGGAAATCCCTGGGAACCGGGTCGGTCTGTTGTATCAGCATCCCGGACAGAGTCGTAGCAACGGCGACGCGGACAAGCAAGGTGCAGGACAGGAGGTCGGGGTGTGGATCAAGTCCAATGCACCAGCTGGTCCGAAGTGGTTTGTAACGCGGGCCACGAGGTTGGCCGGGAAGCCAGTGTGCTGGTGCATACGCATCGATGTTGAAAAGGGGAAGACCAGCGAGGTGGTGCTGACGGAGGAGAACATGACGGTGCTGAGGTGAAGTAGATGCGCGCGACTCGTGAAGGCCGCGGAAACGGGCGTCTGCAATGCTCACTCCAAGAGGCCGTATGAAAAGCATTGTCAGTATTCTTTCACTTTTGAGTTTGTCCCTGGTTCTCTGTTCGGAGCTTAGCGCCCAGACTGCAGCAACGTACGACACCGCATATGGCAAGAGAATAGACGCGGCGTGGGAAGAAATAAGAGCATTCCAGACCGAGGTCCAAAAGGACAGTTCACTGCCTGATCCCCAACGGCGATTTGCGCAGGAATTCATGAGCTACTATGATGAGCACCCGGGCACCAGTACCGGCCACAAAGCGGTTCTCACTGCGTTTATGATGTGGGCTAATCTTGCAGACTTCGCCTCGGTCAGGGTCGCGATGGATAGGATCCCCCTGGATTCAGAACTGTGGTCACCTCTCCTGAACTCTATCGAGGTGGCATATGCAAATGCCGGCCGCTGGAGCACGATTTGGCAACTCCTCGACACTCTTTCCCACAGCGTGACACATCCGAAGAGCCTCGCGGAGGTTCTATTGGAGCTGGGCGATGAGAATCTCTCCGTGTCTAGAGATTCGCTTGCGCGGTACTACTATACTCAGGTATTGTCGATTGATGCTGATACAAATCAAAAGACTCGGGCATCATTAGGAATCTACGAGACCGATTCGTTGATTGTCGGTTCAATCGCACCTGATATCAACGGTGTTAGTGTACAAGGCCGACAGGTGCGGCTTTCTGGCTTGCGAGGCACCAATGTCCTTGTCGAATTCACTGCCACCTGGTGCGGGCCATGCCAGTCGGAGATCCCGTTTCTTCGAGAGGCATACGCCAATTCTGCCCGAAAGAATCTCTCGCTCATTGCAGTATCACTCGATGACAGCACTGCTACCGTTCTCCGGTATCTGGATGAAAAAGGGATTCCATGGCCACACATTCTTGCGCCAGAGAAGCACGACAACCTCATAACGCGAAGCTACAACGTGCAGGGAATCCCAAGAATCTTCCTCATCGATTCCTCGGGAAGGATCGTTCATAAGCACCTTCGGGGTAAGGAGATTGCGATCGCAATTGACAAACTGAGTTCAGAATGATACCGAGAGGTATGCTTTCCCGTTGCGCACATCGGGCTTTTGTCAAGCCCGGGAAATGGTATACGTCCGGTGATTGCAGGCATCAATTCGACTATCGTCGACCGGCACGCAGTGTTCAAAGAAAGCAATAGCAGAAATGGATCAACGGTTTAGCTATCACAAGGTCCCACCATCGAGATTTGCAACCTTCGATTTCTTCGCCATCGGCCTGCAAAAGCACCATGTAAGTGCCTTGATCGAATTTGATGTGACCGACAGCAGGGAGAAGCTGAAGGCTTTGAGAAGAAAGGGAATCAAGGCC
>JADLEA010000271.1 GCA_020846365.1 Bacteroidota bacterium | reverse complement strand
GTGTCGAAGTATGATGCCGCACTTTCCGGTCGATTTGAGGTGAAGACAATTCCCCTGCAACGACCAAGGGACGATGCCAACGAAACGTCATCCTTCCTCCCCTCGTCCACCAGGAACTGCTCAGGCACAACATAACGCTGAGCAAGTTGAGATTCAACGCTTTGAGAGAGCGAAGTCCATTCCGGAGAACAGATGATGCCCACTGTGTCGCCGGGTGCGACGCTCTCCACCAACCTGGTCAAACCTCCTGCCGGTCCGGACCAGTGGGTAGGGACATTGCTCCCATCCAGAATCACCGTGCCGGCTGGCCCGTCGTACTTCGCAGGCGAGTACGGTACGGCTCCGCTCCCGGGCGTGATCAACCCGGTGGAAAGGGCGACGCGAAAGCCATCGGTCAGTTGATCGAATCCCATCCCTGAAACGGAAAGAGGCGTTCCTGCTTCGAGCCGGGCCTGTGTTCCGGGAATCCAGCGGAGCACTGTTACTGTGCCTGATCCCATCACTTCACCCGTGCCCACCGAGTCTATCGCCAGGGCCGTTCCGTATTCCACGCCGATGCCTGTGATCGACCTGCCGGTTTGCTGCTTGTACACGGCCAGCATGGCAATGAGGCGTCCCAATCTGCCGCGTTCATGGAAATGCGTGTCGCCCAGTACGCCGGGGACCAGGCCCAGGAAGTCGTCCGTAAAGGTCATTCCTGCATCCATCGGATTCCGGAGCGCTGCGCGCGGCTCAACGGATGTGGCGCGGGCATCGAAAATGATCTCTGTCAGCACTGCCAGCCCGGCACTGGTCCCCCCCACGACCCCGCCACGAAGATACACGTCTTTGATGGCTTTCTCGGCCAGCGTGCCCTTCCAACGGCTGACGTACTGCCACTGATCTCCACCGCGGAGAAACACGCCGTCGCAGGCGAGGATTGCTCTGTAACACGAAGAGTCGTTAGCGGCGGACTGTGACGGGATGGCGAAGGTGGTGTCGCTCGCGGCTCCCAGCCATATGAAGTAGTCCAGAAGCCACGCTGAAGTAGTCGAGTAGTGCAGGATGGCGATCCTGCGGTTGGGGGCATGCTCGACGAACCAGCGGTACGGCTGGTCCGACCAATCATTGTAGTCCTCGCTTCCGCCTCCAACCAGGAGCACAGAACCGCACGTTGCCACATTGCCGGCGGGGAAGCAGGTCAGAAGCGCAGCAACGGTGAGAAGGAACAACCCCCGGACGCATCCAAAGACACACGCGCCGGATGAGGCCGTACGGCGTTCGGTTCTCACGGTCGGCCCGGTTGCCAGCAAGGTGGATGTTGCCACAACTCCTGCTTTCTCAGAACATGATGCTGAGCGAAAACCGGCTCACATCCGGCAGGAGGTCATACACCGCATACCCATAGTCGAACGCCAGATTCCAGCCGCCCACCGGGACCGCGGCTCCGGCTCCGAATGTGGCGCTCTCCTGATCATAGCCGAACCGGTATCCCCCGCGCAGAGAGAAGTTGTCGAGAATGGTCAGCTCGCCGCCCAGGTGTACGCGTTCAACGTTGTCGTTGGGATGGAGAACATCCGCCGCGACGAGGAGCGAGAGTCCGTCCGTGCTGAACGCCGTCATGGAGAGACCGATCTGGAAACTCAGCGGGAGCGGGTATTCTTCCGCAGCGAGCCGGGCCGGCGTGAGCCGGTTTTCGGGGATGTTCGCATTTCCGTCGTACTTGATCTCGAGGTCACGACCGTCGTAGGACATATCGGGCCCGAAATTCAGCATGCTCATGGCGAGCGTGAGGTCCTCGAACCCGACCCGGTATTGCGTTCCGATGTCGATCGCCCAGCCGTTGGCCGACTCGTTCCAGATGCGCTGGTTCACATATTTCGCCGTGATGCCCACGGAAAAGTCCTCCGTGAGCCGCCGGGCATACGTGAACCCGATCATCATATCGCCCGCATCGAACATCTGGCCCGTCCCCTCGGGCTCCAATTCAGTGGTCACCTCCATCTTGTCCATGGTAAGGATGGTCACGGACACGCCGATAGAGCCGACGTCCTCGAACGAGGTGACGAGGGCCGCGCTGTTGAGTTTCGTGGTCGCCCACCAGGGCGTATGAGAGAACGTCAGCCCGGTCGAGGGAACCCCGACGATGCCGGCGGGATTCCAGAAAACGGCTGAAGGATCATCGATGCACGCCGCGACCGCGCCGCCCATGCCGGCGGCTCGTGCGCCCACAGGAATACGGAGGAACTTGGCCCCCGCCGTGCCGATATTGGGATTCTGTGCGGCCGATGGGGACGCAAGGGCCATCAGCATCACGGCCGCCAGGAGAATGCTCTGCAATGCGCGAGGTTTCATGTTGAAGGGCTCCTACTTGATGACCGCGAATCGATCCAGTCGCTCACCGGCTTCGGTCTTTACCAGGTAGAGATAGACTCCGGCCGCTATCTCCCTGCCTCCCGACGCGCGCATATCCCAGGTCTCGACACCGTCCGCGCTGTTGTGTTCGATGGTCTGGACCCGATCGCCGTCGAGCGTGAAGATGTAGATCGTACACCGCGGGGGGAGATTTGTGAACTTGAGCTGGCGGATCGGCTCCCTGCGCAACACGCCGAACTCCTGCTCGTACTGTGACGAAACGAGATACGGGTTCGGGACGACCCGCACGCGTCCGAGCTGATTCGCAGCAGCGTTCTGGTCAACCGCCGCTCCGTTGGTCGTGAATGTGAACTTGTCGTTGAAGGTGATCGCGTTCCCGGCGATCGTATCCGCCCTGGAAATGCTCACCACCACACCGTTCGAGGTCACGTAGCGTGTGTCATACGAGAAGAACTGGAGCGGGAGGACGGCGGTTCCTCCGGAGGAAATCTGGAGCGCCGGACCGAGGAGAATCGAATCTCCGGCTGCAGGCCAGTCCGCCGCATCCGACGAAGTGTCGGTGAGCGTGATCCGCAAGCCGTTGGCCCGTATAGCTTGCCCGGAGACGTATGCCGCCGATGAATCCAGAATCATTCCTCTTGTCAGGTCGAAGAGCCGGAATGTCGTGGGCGTGAGGAACAGCATGGCTACCTGATTGGCGGTGTTGACGCCCACGGAGTCGGCCGCCACGTCAATCACGGATTGCAGGTATCCCCGTTCAATATTCGCACGGGGAGCAAAGCTGATTTCATAGGTGCGATCTCCCGCGTCCGGGATATCCGAAGGGGCGATGTGCGCAACCACCTGCGCGCTGCCGGTACCGCTCTGCGTCAGGGGCGTGGCGGTGACCGGCGTTCTGCCAATCGCGTTCCACCGCGGCACAACTATCCCGATGTTCTCTTCCTCGGCCGTATTCCCTCTTGCACTTTCAAGCAG
>JADLEA010000270.1 GCA_020846365.1 Bacteroidota bacterium | reverse complement strand
CGTCCGTGAGCCCGTCAAGGTCGTTGTCGCGGGCATCGTTGGCAACGCCCGGGCTTTCGAGAAAGGCATAACCCGACAAGCCCACGGGACTCCAGTTCCCGGGGTTGCCGCGCGAGACTGTGGACCATGCATAGGAGATGTTCAGCAGCTTATTGTAATCCCCCGCGTTGTTCGAGGAGTTGTCATGGCCGCCAATGCCCCAGTCCACGTACTGCGCAAACAGCGTCCGGGTATAATCTGTGGTGGACATATTCGTGATCTCATAATGCCAGAAGATCACGTCCTCGGCGAGGACCTGCGACCACTGAAAGCCTCGCGTCCGCACCTGCATCCCCAATCCCCCGCGCGACGTATCGCCGGCATCCGGCCTGTAGTTGTAGCGGAGCAGGTATTCACGGTCTTCATCATCATCGAATACGAAATAGGTTTCCAGATCCGCGTTCAAGACCCCCTTCCCGAAATAGCCGCTCCAGTACCCATCCCAATCAGATGGGCGATCGGGCCAATGCGGCGGCCAGGTCGACAGATCGTTGCTCACGGCGGGGCTAGGCTGGAACCGCGCAGCATAGCCCGGGAGCGGCCACCATCCATACGTCACACCGGTGCTCCTGTCGTACCGCGTGTATTCGTAGTAGTTTGTCTCGAGCGGGTGGAAGGTGACGATCGTGGAAGGATTGGCGGGATCAGGGGCTTGTGTTTCTGCCTGGACAATCATGGCGACCCCGTCAACGTAGGTGTGGTTGGTGCCCTTGGGCCACACGCCGCTCCGGGTCGGTTCGTTCTCCCAGTCCGCCACCTCGCCGAAATTGTAGTACACGGTCCCGACAAGATTGCCGTCCATGTACCCCTTTTTGGTCTCCCCGTGATTGCCCTTGGTCTTGTCCACAATGAACTGGCCTGAACACAAGCCCGTCCCGGCAGCAAGGCAGACCAGCACAACGGCAAGCCGGTGAAGGAAACGAAGCGTGAACACCATGGTAAACCTCATCTCTGTGAAACCTTCCTCGAGGTCGAACAGGATTGGTCAGAACCCGACCGCCGCACCGATGATCACCTGTCGCGGGGCGGAATAGAAGTCCGGCCGGCTGTAGTATTCTTTCAGCGTGTTGGCACCCCGTGGCGCTTCCTGTGCTCGTGTGAGCTCCAGCGTGTAGCCGGCACGCCCCGTGTCTCCGAACACGTTCAGTTCGTTCGCGGTGTCGAAGAGATTGTACACTTTCAGAAAGAGCGAAAGGTTCACACCGCCGAGCGCGAAGTATTTTGTGCAATAGAGATCGACATTGTAGAACGACGGGCGGTTGTCGCTGTTCTCCAGCCCCGTCCGCTGGTTTACCAGGGAGGGGGTGTACGGCAACCCGGACCCGAAGCGGGCAATCATGCTGGCGATGAAATCGTTGGGCGTTCCCAGCGTGATGGTCGCATTCAGGGAATGCCGCCTGTCCCAGCTCAGCGGCACCAGCGAGCGGTTGCTCTCGATGGGCGGACTTGCCTGCGCCCTGTTGTAATCGTCGTTCGGATCGGAGGCATCGCCCTTTGCGATCTGATATGTATAGTCCACATTTGCCCCGAAGCCGTCGACCAGCCTCTTTTCGAAAGAGAGCGTTATACCCCGCACCCCTCCATAGTTCCGGTTCACATACTTGCCGAACTTCTTGAAGTCGTTTTTGATGTGAATCTCCAGAGCCAGGAGATTCCGGATATCTTTGTAGTAGCCTGTCAGCGTGACCCCGATGGTGGGCGTCAGCTCCTGCTGCAAGCCGATCTCATACATGGTCGTCCGCTGTGGCTCGAGATCGGCATTCCCGATCGTGTTGCCGACGAACTCCGGATAGTTGCCGGTGAGCGGAATGCGGAAACTCGGGTTCTTGTACAGGTAGGAGAATGCAGGGACCTGAAAGAAATGCCCGTAGGAAAGATGAACCGCCCCGCGGTCGGTAATCGGGTAGGAGAGGCCCACGCGCGGACTGAACTGGTACTTAGCGCTGGCCTTCGCAAACAGCGGTCCGGAGTATGGCGGCTGCATGGCATCAAGCGCCGCAATGCTGTCCGGGTCGATGAGGGCCATGCCGTCAGGCTCGAAATAGTCGAATCGCACCCCTACGTTAACCACAAGATAGTCCAACTCTATCTTATCCTGCACATATGCAGCAAGCTGGAAAGGATTGTTCGTGTACTGATTGTAGTCGAAGCTGCCCACCGGCGGAAGCTGAGGCCGGTATCCGGTGGCCGCGTCGATCCGGATCTGAAAGTCTTCGTATTGCAGCTTGTGCGCCTGCGCCTCTACTCCCGCCTTTATCTGATGGACAGGAGTGACCTGCGCGGTGTAGTCCATCCGACCCGTCGCCGTCGTGGTGGTATGTTTGAAGTGCCAGTTCTGTGTTCCTCCGGTAAGGAACGAATTGGCGCCGGCATCTTGCTGCCGTTCCGGATTCACGTACCGTGGATCGAGAGGATTTTCATAGACGTATTGTTTGTAGTCGCTCAGGAACGCCGATCCCGTGATATCGAGGAATGACGACTCGCCAAAGACGTGCGTGTAGCTTCCGCTGAAAAGCGTGCTCTTCTGTATTCGCTGGTAGTCGCCGTCGGGATTCAACCGGAAACTGTGGTCGTACTCACGGTACTTGCTCTGTTGATAGAGTCCCTGCAGAACGATCCCCTTACCGCTTCCGACCTTGATTTCCAGCTTCCCCTGGAATGTCAGACGCCGGGAAGAGTTCATGGAGACCTCGGCCTGGTCTCCCGTCGAGCCTATGTACCAGTCTTCCGGATCGTTGGCGGAGAAATCGGATGAGTCGGGCGGGTTGAATTTCCGCGCGCCGAAGATGTATCCGTTATCGTCAAGATGGCGTCCGGAGAC
Organism: Bacteroidota bacterium; assembly: GCA_020846365.1. GTDB lineage: Bacteria > Bacteroidota > Ignavibacteria > UBA10030 > UBA6906 > JAGDMK01. The sequence goes on along the minus strand of JADLEA010000270.1, from coordinate 1,501 downwards.
AAAGAACCGCAGAAGGTCCGGCACTCCGGGAACCGGACCGCTCACGCTTCCCTGCACGTTGTACACGCTCGAGTACATTTCGGGAAGGAAGCCGAGGAACTTCTTCGCGTCGCGCCCGATGAACAACCCCGTCCGGTCGGTCATGTATCCCCCGGCATAGGCAGACACCTCGCCGGTGTACTTTTCCCCCGCAATTTTCGTGACCTGGTTGACGACACCCGACATTGCCTCGCCGTACTCGGCATTAAATGTGCCGCTCAGGACCTGAACTTCAGCAACGCTGTTGACTTCGGCCTGGAGGGTGAACCCGCCGGAAAACACATCATTGACCGACACACCGTCGATCAAGTACTTCACCTCGTTGGATCGCCCGCCACGGAAGTGGCCATCCACGACGCCTGCCTGGAGATTTACAACGGAGGCGATGTCTTCCAGGGGAAGCGTTGCGATCTCCTCGCCGCTCACAGAGGCCGTGGTGGATGTCAGGTCTTTCTGGACAATCGGACGCTCAGCCGTAATGAGCACGTCGCTCATTTCGACAGTCTGGGGCTGCAGACTGAACGGAATGCGCGCCGTCTGATCCACCATGACTTTCACCGCGTTGATGGTCATGGCCGCATACCCCACTGCTGATGCCCGCACGCTGTAGGTTCCGGGAGGAACATTCAGGATGTAATACTCGCCGTCGATGTCCGAGCTCGCTCCCAGCGCCATCCCGACAACAAGGACGTTGACGCCGACAAGGGACTCGCCGGTCTGGGCATCCGTTATTTTGCCGGCGATTTTGCCCGTGGTACCGCCGTATAACACCGCCGAACAACAGAGCGCGGCGATGAGGCCCGCAACTGTGGTTGTCCTCATGGTGATTCTCTCGGATGTTATACCGACAGGGGATGCCCACAACGGGCATCCCCTGCGATCACTGCTTACTTCACAAGAATCATCTTCTTAACCATCGACTTCTGGCCGGAAACAAGACGGTACAGATACACCCCCGTCCCCACCGTGCGGCCTGCATCATCTTTACCGTCCCAGGTAACCTCAAACCGGCCTGCCGCCCGGAATTCATCCGTCAGCGTGCGGATCTTCTGACCGAGCGTATTGTAGATGACGATCAAGGTGTTGCCCGCTTCCGGAATCCCCACCTGGATCTTCGTGGAGGGATTGAACGGATTCGGATAGTTGTCGCCGAGTTCGTATGACGTCGGGAGCTCGTCCTTGGTCCTGCCCGCAGATGTGAGACTTCCGATCACACTGATCGACACGTCGTCCCAGTAGATCGTGCCCGTGAAGCGCGCATACACATGGAGGCGGACCTCCAGCACCTTCGCATCCGCCGGCACCTCCAGATCCAGCGTGTACTGGGTCCAGTCAAACGACGTCACGGCAGGGAACTGCCATGTGTAATCGTTCGACTGCAGCGCACCGTACCCATCGTTGTTGCCCCCCTTGGCGAACCAGAGCGGGGTCAGACCTACCGACCAGGTTCCCGGATACAGCG
>JADLEA010000269.1 GCA_020846365.1 Bacteroidota bacterium | reverse complement strand
GATCTTCCATGAGTGGCAGACCACGGATGAGGCGGCCGCGGGCGTGTACCGCACGTTCGAAGAGACCGTCCGTTTCCCCTATACCATGCGCCCTGTCCAGGTCAGCATCTCCAGGCGGGACAAGCGCATGGTCTTCCGGGAGCTGTTTACCACGACCATTGATCCCTCGGACCCCACCGTTGTCCATAAGGAAAAGCGCTTCTCCCCGTTTACGGTCAAACCGATTCTGCAGAACGGTGTGCCGGCGCAGAAGGTGGATATCCTCATCCTGGGAGATGGCTACGCAAAAGCGGATCTTGAGAAATTCCGTAAAGACGCTGCGCATTTCACCGACGTCCTGTTTGCCACCAAACCCTTCGCAGACCGCAAGAGCGATTTCAATGTCTGGTCGATTGAGGTGGTGTCGGACGAATCGGGGATCGATGTGCCGGACAAGAACGTCTGGAAATCGAATGCGCTCGGGGCGATGTACAACACCTTCGGCTCGGCGCGTTACGCGCTCACGACGGAGAATCGCATCCTCCGTGACGTTGCCGCCTCGGCGCCATACGACTTCCTCTGTATTCTTTTGAATGACACGCGCTACGGCGGAGGGGGCATCTTCCAGCTGTATGCCACCACGTACACGAAGGAAGAGACCGCCGATCAAAAGTGGCAGATGGATTATGTCTTCGTCCACGAGTTCGGCCATTCGTTCGGCGGCCTGGGCGACGAGTACTATAATGCCTCAACGGCGTACAATGAATTCTATGCCCCGGGGATCGAACCCTGGGAGCCCAATGTCACCGCACTCCTGGATCGCAAGAACGTGAAGTGGAAGCAGCACCTCACCGCGGGGATCGGTGTCCCCACGGCCTGGGAGAAGGCGGCGTTCGATAGCATTGAAACGCTGAGAGGCAAGCTGGACCGGCTCGCCCCGGATTACTACGAGAAGCGGGAGCCGCTGTACAAGGCCTCCATGGCAATTCTCCGGACCCCGGAATTCACCGGCAAGGTGGGGGCGTTTGAGGGATCAGGGTATGCCTCGCGAGGCCTGTATCGTCCCTCTCTGGACTGCAGAATGTTTTCGCTCAGCCTGGTGGATTTTGACCCGGTCTGCAGCGCGGCAATTGAACGTATGATCAACTTCTACTCACGTTAGGAGGTCTCCATGAAACGTCTACTGGCAATCATCACGGCAAGCGCGCTCTTTGCGGGAGTGCTTGCCGCCCAAACCACGCCGCGGGTTCCCCGGATAAGTCAGGGTGCGAAAGTGACGCAGTTCGTCGGACTCAGCGAAGTGTCCGTGTCCTTCCACCGCCCGGGCGTCAAAGGGCGGGTCATCTGGGGAAATGTTGTCAAGTATGATGAGGTGTGGCGCGCAGGAGCCAATGAGCCCACCCTGCTCACGGTCAGCGATGAAGTGACAATCGGGGGGAAAAAGCTCCCCGCCGGAACATACCGCCTGGTGGTGTTTCCCGCGAAGACCGGCGACTGGACGATCGTCTTGAACAGCGAAGTCAAGAACTGGGGGAGCATCTACGATCCCAAATACGATACGCTGAAGTTGGCGGTGAAGCCCGAGGAGGGGCCACACGAAGAGTGGATGTCCTTCAGCTTCACGGACCTGACGCCGACCTCGGCGAAGCTGGTGCTCGCATGGGAAAAGATCCGGCTTGCGCTCCCGTTGGAGTTCAATACGCTCGCACGAATGCAGAATTCTCTCGGTTCGTGGCAGCTGCTCGCCAGCGCCGCAAACTTCTCACTCCAGAACAATCTCTACCTGGCCGAAGCAATGGACTGGGCTGACAGGGCCATTGCGTTGGACAAGAATCCACGGACGCTCCAGGTGAAAGCTGAGCTCCTGGCCAAATCCGGGAAGACGAAAGAAGCGATTGCGCTGGGAGAGGAAGCGGTGAAAATAGCGAAGGCGAAGGATCCCAAGGCGAATACCGAAGGGCTGGAAAAGCTGATCGCCGGGTGGAAGGGGATGAAGTAGGGAATCCCGCCGGATCCCGGCAACGTGATGCATGCCGGGAAATGTTTGATCCGAGGGTATATCAGGTGCAGAGCATCGGCAGTGATGCTCGAGCCGTCATCAGATTTGCAGCATTTGCACAGCGGCCGGTCGACTACTGTTCAGCGTGGACGTCCGGCCGCTGCCGTTGTACGGCCAGCGTCCAGAACAGCGCGACCGTCACGACGACCGCGCAGCCGATGACATTGTACCAGAGCCATGCGATCTGTGTCCAGAGGAAACACGAAATGACCACCGCCTCACCGCAGAGCGCACCCACGAGCGTGGCCGTGCCTCCCACCTTCTTCCCATAGAATGCCAGCAGGAAGATCCCCAGCATCGTTCCATAGAACAGGGATCCGAGGATGTTCACGGCCTCGATGAGCGACCCGAGTCTGCTGGCATACTGCGCGAACGCGATACCATAGATCCCCCACGCAGCCATGAAGAAGCGGGAAGCATGCATGTAGTGCGTCTCCGACTCTCGCGGCCGCAGGAAGCGCCTGTACACATCCACAATGGAGATCGTTGCCAGCGCGCTCAGCTCGCCTGAAGATGAGGACAACGATGCGGCGAAAATACAGGCGAAGACGAGTCCGACGAGCCCGACCGGCAGATAGGTGAGCACGAACGAAAGGAAGATATAGTTGGTATCGGCGCTGTCGTTGGGCGCAGCGCCCGCGCTGACAATCACCCCGGCTTCCTCCCGCAAACGCTCGACGGTCTGTTCGGTCCGCATGAGAAGGCGACGGGCCACTCCTGCGGGTTCCGTTGCACCTGCGTCCCGTGCCGCCACAAATGCTTCCGCTGCGGCCTTCCGTTCGGCCACCGCATCATGATACCGGGATTCCAGTGCGCGGAAGGATTCTCCGTGGATCCCGGATCTGGCCTCCGCGGCGGCCGTCGGATTGAAAAAGAGCGGCGGTTCGGCAAATAGGAAGAACACATAGACGAGCACGCCGAGCAGAAGCATGAAGAATTGCATCGGCACCTTGGCCACGCCGTTGAAGAGAAGCGCCAGCCGGCTCTGGGTGACGGATTTCCCTGTGAGATATCGCTGCACCTGGGACTGGTCAGTACCGAAGTAGGCCAGCGCCACGAACATCCCCCCGATCAGGCCGGTCCAGAGGGTGTAGCGGTTTTCCAGATCGAAACTGAAATCGATGGTGTTGAGCTTGCCTGCAGCGCCGGCGAGGGAGAGCGCGTCTCCGACCGACACTTCCGGGGGAAGCAGCATGAGCAGCACCACACCCGCGGCGAGCATTCCCGTCATAATGATCGCGAGCTGGAGGACGTGGGTGTGATTGACAGCTTTCACGCCGCCGGTCGCGGTCACGATGATGACGATGCCGCCGATCAGCATGGACGTCCATCGAACATCCAACCCGAGCATGACGGAAAGGACAAGGGAGGGAGCGTAGATGGTCATTCCTGTCGCAAGCCCTCTGGACAGAAGGAAGAGCCCCGTGCCGAGCAGCCGCATCTTCGGATCGAATCTCCGCTCGAGGTATTCGTATGCGCTGTACACGCCGAGACGGTGAAACTTCGGAACCGCTGTGGCGGAAAGCAGGACCATCGCGAGCGGTAGGCCGAAATAGAACTGCAGAAATCTCATGCCGTCAACGTACGCCTGTCCCGGTGTGGAGGTGAATGTGATTGCGCTGGCCTGCGTTGCCATAATGGAGAGGGCAACCGTGCCCCATCCCAGAGAGCGATCGGCGAGGAGAAAACTCCGAACAGACGTGCTCCCCCTTCCGCGATAAACGCCGTAGAGCGTGATGACGAGCAGAGTGGTGCCGAGGACGATCCAGTCGGGGGTACTCATGAGAACGCCCGGGAGAACACGTACACGGCGATCATGATGAAGGCGAGAAGGGAAAGCACCGCGATGTACAGGTTCCGCCATGAACCCAGGAAGGGAGGCGGGCCGTCATCGGTGTCAGGAGCCCGGGATGCGCTCATGCGATGATTGCGCCGGTTGTCTGTGACGGAGTGCGAGCATGTTGGCCAGAAGCCGGTACGCTCCTACGACGCCCGCGGGAAGCTGCCGGAAGAATGCGTAGCCGTTGTACACGAAGAACCCCTTGCCGTGCCGGGCAATGAGCAAACCGCCGCTGCGCGCCGGCTCACCCGAATCTCTGCACGCCAGCACGCTGTCGTAGCGTGGATCCCAGCGATCTGCAAAGTAGAGCCCCCGCTCCTGCACCCATCCTTCGAAATCCCGAGGCGTGATCTGATTCGGCGTTGCCAACACGGGATGGTCCGGCCTGAGCAGACTGACAGGCGCATCCTCCTCCGAGACGCGGGCACGGGAAAGGGAGAGCGGATACGGCCCGATGTTCTCGCCTTCACCGCGCTGCGGCGTTACGTACTGCACGATGTAGGTGCCTCCCCGTGCAACGTAGTCCATCAAACGCTCCTGGTTTCGCCGGAGCGCGGGGCGGGTGTTGTACGCGCGGATGCCGGCGACCGCGACGTCGTACACCGTGAGGTCCGCGAGCGCAAGATCGTCATCGGAGAGGAGATCGACGCGGTATCCGAGTTGTTGCAGGGCTGCCGGGACATCGTCACCTGCGCCCATGATGTACGCGGCTCGACCCCCCGGGCTCTTGATCTCTGATCGCAAGAGGTGCGCCCGCGCCGGTGTCATGAAAGACCGCTGCGGGATATGCTTGTAGGTCAATGCTTCCAGCGTGTTGCCGGTGCGTGTCTCCCCGATCCGGACTTCTACGCGGGCCTCGCCGGTGGACACACCCCGGGGCGGGGTGATCTCCGTGCGGTAGAGCACCTCACCTGCTCCTGCCGGGAGATCGATCGCGTGTGAAGAAGGAGAGATCTTCCATCCCTCAGGGACGATTACCCGCATCGTCCCGCGGATTGCCTGCTCACCTCCCAGCAGCGAGACATGCAGAGT
>JADLEA010000268.1 GCA_020846365.1 Bacteroidota bacterium | reverse complement strand
TGAGTCAAGGAAAAAGTGCTTGCGTTTTTCATTCAAAATCGCATTATTTGATTCGGGTACGTTTACCCGACTCTCCTCACCTTAACGTTGAATGAAAGCGCATAAAGGGTCATTTCTTAAGGGAAATTCGTTCTGCTCACGCACTGACGGCATCGCCAAGAGTGTACGATCGCACCAAGACAAGTACGTAAACAAACCCTAAGGAGGGGCACATATGGACAGACTCCAGGAACTCAAGGATTTGGTGGCCTCATTCGAGAAGGACTTTGTGAAGTTCTACGAAAAGGGGAACAAATCTGCCGGCACGCGGGTGCGGAAGCATATGAACGAGCTGAAGCGGAAGGCACAGGAGATCCGGAAGGAAGTGCAGGAGCGCAAAGCGGCGGAAAAGGAGCCCGAAAGTCCGGGGGCAGCGGCCGGGCAGGAGTGAGGTAGCGGCCGGCTATCGTTCTGCCACGTCCGCGGGCTGCGGTGGGAGGGCCGGCGGGGCGTCGACAGAAGTAAAAAACGCGAAACCCACCGTGTGGTGGGTTTCGCTGTTTCAGGACTGCTCAGACGCGTTCCGCAGGGCGCGTCTGATCGCTTTCAAGCGTTTCATCCGCTTTTTGACGGATGGCTTGGTGAAGTATGCGCGTTTCTTGAATTCCTTGAGGACGCCCGAACGTTCATACTTTTTCTTGAAGCGTTTGATCGCACGATCGATGGGTTCGTTTTCAGAAACCACAATGCCGACCAATCGTGTTCACCTCCTTTCGGTCATTCCACCGCATCATCTTTGGTGACAACAGTCTCCAGCAAGCGCCGCTCGCCGATTTTTTCGAACGAAACGACAATGGCGCTGCCTCCGCCGGAGGTGCGCTCTTTTGAGATGATCTTTCCCAGATCATCCCAGTCAGAGTGAAAAATCGCTTCCCCAACGCGGTATGTCTTTTCGGGTGTGTACTCCTCTGCATCGGCCCGGTCCAACTTCTTCTTCGCTTCCTCCACCTCCCGGCGAAGCTCCTCAACGTTCAGGAGCGAGACATGACGGCATCGAGTGCATCGATACCACGATCGATCGGGATGCTGTTCCGTTGATCCTACCAGTTCCATTCTCGCATCTCTATCACAATGCGCGCAATGGTGCAGGATGTACTTGCCTTTAGCCATGATTTCCTCCTGCGGAACACGTTGCAGAATAGTCCGGGCAAGCAGAACGAGCGGACGTATCATCCCGGGCGGGTTAAGCAGAAAGTCGCATAGAAATGTACGTAAATCCGCCGAGGATGTCAACCCGTAGTTTTCCCGCACGCGTGTCGCGTACGTTGAGTACCCTGTGCGTTTGACTACGCTTTGGAAGCGTGATGTCCTTCGGCCTGCGAGCGCGAAGGGCCTGTTTCGCGGTGGGGAAGGAAAGCCGAGTGGACTGCGGTCTCCAGTTCGGTGTAGTGAGCATAGGGAAGCCCCTGAATGATTTGCCAGACGGATTCAATGTGCAGATTCAGTGCCCTTGCCACGTACACCGCCTCTGCGTGCGTCGCCTTCCGTGATTGCATCGTGAATTGATCTCCGTTATTCCTGTGGACGGTTGTGGATCACTGGTCCGAAGAACTAAACCGCTCAAGAGGAAGCGGTTTGAGGCAGATCAACACGGCCATCACCAGCTCGGAGTAGGAAGCATAGTTCATGCCCCCGATGATGTCCCATACGACATCAACTTTCATATTCATCGACCTTGCGATGAGAACGGCATCAGCATGGGTCGCCTTTTTCATGGCTCTGCTCCCAAGAGGTGTGAAAACACGGCATATGCGGACCCGGGGTCCGCGGTGAGACAGGTTCAGCGTGTGAAGCCAATATACAATGGTGGGCGAATGAGTGCTGTGCGGATGAGCATGAGCAGACATGACCCCCAGAAAGGCACGGTTTTGAGGCTTTTTGGTGAAGTTCATGAGAGCTCTCCGGGTATTGTCGTGTAAGAATTCCAGTGTATGCCCCCCTTGCCCGTCAGCCACTGCTTTCGTATATTGAGATTGGCCGAAATCCTTCACAAGTTGGTCAATTTTCGGCACCGTTAAGGGCCCTTAGCTCAGTCGGTTAGAGCAGCAGACTCATAATCTGCGGGTCGTAGGTTCGAGTCCTACAGGGCCCACCCCTCCTTTGCCCTCCTGATCCTCTTCGGAATCTTGGCTCAACATTTGCATGGTATTCGGCAGTTGTTTTGGGTTTGATAGATCCAGAAGAGGCTGAATGGTATGAAAATCCTACTCGTCGACGATGAACGGGGTTTCCTGAATGTCATGGGAGACGTCCTGAAGTTGAACGGCCACGACGTCCTCCTGGCGGAGAACGGGAAACAGGCACGAGAGTCCCTTGAGTTTGAAAAGGTCGACCTCATTGTCTCCGACGTCTTCATGCCGACACTCGACGGCGTCCGGTTCCACGACTACGTGCGCGAGTTCACCGATGCCCAGGATGTGCCCTTCATATTCATGTCCGGGTACGATGACGAACACACGAGAAACCTGGTCATCGATCCCGAGATCGACTTCTTCTTCAGCAAGACGACACCGATAGACAAGATCCTTTCCTTCATCGATTCACTCCGGACCGCCAAGCAATCCAAAACAGGATAACGGCGGCCCCATGGACAGCAACGCACCCGACACCACTTCTGCAGGGCACAGGCCCGTTCTTGCGGCGCCGCGACAGCCGCTTGCTTCGTTCCTTGATCACCTGATCAAGACCGGCGTTGTCAGCAAGCAACAGGCGCGCGAGGCATCCGAGTGGAAGCAACAGAACCCGAAGGACAAACGCGGTCTGCCGGAGATCCTGGAGGAGGTTTTTAACGTTGCGCGCGATCCGCTCCGTCAGGCGGTCGCGCAGTACTACGCGTTCAGAACCATCTCGCTCTTCGAACGCACCGTGCGAAAGCTCCTCCCTTCGGACGTGAACAAGATCCTGCATGCCTTACCCGAAGCCACGTTCCATCAGCTCATGAAGTACAAGTTGCTGCCGTACGATCTGGCCGAGAACCAGACAGACAAGATTATCCTGGTCACGCCAAACCCCGCAGATCGCGAAATACATGAATTGGCGCGGGTTTTTCCGTATAAGCGGTTCGAAGTCTGCTACATGAAAGAAACGGAATGGGCCGACTACTGGCGCCTGCTCACCTCGGGCAAAGAACCGGTGGAACAGGTCGCCGCTTCCGTGAGCGATGCGAGCGAGGGTGACTTTGAAGGAGTGCTGGACCGCGAGATCGCCCGGGCCAAAGTAGCGGTTCAGCTCGACAACATCCTGCTGGACGCCGTTCGCGCAAACGCATCGGAGATCCATTTCGTTGTTCGCGCGCCGCGCAAGACGGACGTGCTGTTCCGGCTGGACGGACATCTCTCCTCCTGGCACACGATCGATGAAGTCCGGTGCGAGGCGGTAGCCGCCGCGCTGAAGGAACTCACGGTCGGCATCGATCGCTACGAGCGTCAGGCCGTCCAGCTTGGCGTCATTCAGAGAGTGGTGGAGAATGTGGTCATCCGCTGTACGGTGTCCGTGCTGCCTGTGCTTTCACGCGACGCGGGGTCACGCTATGAGTCCATCGTGCTGCGTGTCTTCCGCGAAGCGGACACGCTCCCGCGGCTGGATCAGCTCGGCCTGGACGCACACACATCACGCGTGCTCCACGGTGCACTCACCGCTTCGCGCGGTTTGATCCTCTTCTCGGGAATGGCGAAGAGCGGCGCCTCCATGCTCTTGACTGCAGCCCTTCGATCGATTCTCAAGAGCACATTGAACGTCGTCATCGTGCAGAAGAAGGTCGACTACATCGTCGACGGTGCGCGTCAGGTGAAACTGAATCCACGGCTGAGCGTTGAAGACGCACTCGACACCATCGTGGATCACGATCCGGATGTCATTGTACTCGGTGAAGTGGTGGATCCATCCGTTGCGCAGGTGGCTATCCGGTTGGCGAATATCGGCCATCTGGTGCTTGCTGCGCTCCCCTCCCGCAATGCCGCAAAGGCGCTGGGGTGGATGGTGGACATGACGGGATCGCCTTTCCAGGTCGCGGAAGCAGTGACGGCCGTTCTGGCGCAACAATCGCTCCGGTTGCTCTGCAGCCGGTGTAAGAAGGAAGTATCTCCGTCGCTCGTGGAGGACCTTCATCTGCACCTCCGTGGTGCAGACGCGCCGTCGAGGTTCTTCCGTGCCGTTGGCTGTATTGAGTGCAATGCGGGTTTTAGCGGAAAGCACCTGATTTTCGAGACTCTGTCGATGACGCCGGCTATCCGCAACATCCTGCTGCGGGCCGAACGGATCCCTGATGAAGCTGCCGTTGAACAGGCGGCGATTCAGGACGGCATGACACCCATGCTTCAGCAGGCGCTTGAGTTCCTCCGGCGCGAGTCCACGACCGTTGATGAAGTCCTGCCATTCATCTTCTAGCCCGCTCGCGGGCTCCGCTCCTGTCCTCACTCTTCTTTTACCATCTGCGCGGGTAAGAATTACCCCATGCGGTAAAAGCGTAACCTTCTTCCCGGTTCTTCCTCGGCTTTTTCTCGAATTTTCGCGTTTCGTCCCGACCAGGGGGTTGGCATAGCGCTTGCTTCAATGGATGTCAACGAAAAGACAAGTTCGTTACAACATAGATCATCATCACCACCAACACACATAAAGGAGTCAAACCATGGGACAGCAGCAACTTCTGCTCATCATCCTCGGTGTTATCGTAGTCGGTATCGCCGTTGCGGTCGGTATTACCATGTTTACCGACAACGCGGTCAGTGCGAACCGTGATGCAGTGACCAATGACCTGGTCAACCTTGCTGCCCGTGCGCAGCAGTTCTATCGTCGTCCGACCGCTCTCGGTGGTGGTGGCAATTCCTTCGTGGGTTTGACCGCCGATGCCGCCGGTCTGCGCAAGCTTACCAATCGTGCGCAGAATGCGAACGGTTCCTACACGATCACGTCAGCGGGTACGGGTACCGGTGTTGTGCTGCAGGGTATCGGAACAGAATTGGCTGATGGGGCGAACTACGTGACGATGGAAATCCACGTCTCGAACACAAAGGCGGATAGCGTCGTTATTGTTCACTAACACACGTGCCTTTCCGGGGGCCTCTACAGGGGAGGCCCCCGTTCATGTTCAACTGAGACTGGAGCAAAAGAGCCATGGGCAGTCAGCAGTTGCTTTTGCTGATCGTAGGGGTGCTGATGGTGGGACTGATGATCTCAGTCGGCATCATCATGTTTGGCGATAATGCTTCGGCTTCGAATCGTGACGCGGTTGCCAGCGAGCTTGCAACGTACGCGTCCAAAGCTCAGGTCTACTACCGTAAACCCCGGTGTCTCGGGGGAGGTGGAGGTTCGTTCCAGGGATTCTCACTCGGCGCGCCGAGCGTGTCGAATTTGAACGGGGTGTTCACGATCTCATCGAACACACCGTCGCAAGCCACGATCGAAGGTGTCGGCGTCGAACGGGGGTTTGATCAGGTGAATCCCGTGAAGGTGGCAGTGGATGTGCGACCGGACTCCATATTCACAACGGAATTGAATTAGCGGGAGTTTACGTCAGGGGCTATCGTAGAGGGGGTCTCTTTTCCCCGCGTTGGTCTGGGGATTGCTGAAGGAGGGGGAATCAGCAATCGAGGTTGAGCCGGACCAACGGGGGAGAAGCAAGCCCTTTTCGTGTTTATGTGGTGCACCCAACAGAGGGTATCGCAATGGCTGAATTCAGAATCGAAGGAATCACCACCGCCGGAAAACCTGTTCAGGGGTTGCTGGAGGCCGGCACGCTGCGGGACGCAAAGGCAAAGGCATCGCAGCTCGCTTCACAGCGAAATTTCAAACTGCTGCATGTGATACCCCGGACCACCTGGATGTACAAAGTCCAGCGTGGAACAGAGAAGCCCGTCATGGGGGAACAAAAGGCCTTCTCCCGCGCGGAAGTGGAAGACGCCCTCACGAAGATGGGCTTCCGTGTCATACGCGTGCAAAAGCGCCTGCTGGACTTCAAGCCAAAGCCGCCCTCCACAGAGATCGTGACCTTTGTCCGGGTGAGCGCGGACCTGATCCGCCAGAAGCTCCCCTTCAACGAGATCCTCCAGCTCCTGGTGAACGACATCGAGAACCGCACGCTGCGCGAGGCCATCAAGGACATCAACCTGGAACTCAAACAGGGGCGTGACAGTGAAAAGACGTTCGTGAAGCACGAGGCGGTTCTCGGCAGGTTCACCGCGCATATGCTCGGCCTCGCCTCCAAGAGCGGTAACATGGCGGAGATCTACGAGAGCACCGCGAAGTTCCTTGAGCGGCAGACCGATTTCAAGAAGAATATGAAGAGCGCGTTGATCACGCCTCTCGTCACGCTGGTCGTGCTCTTTGGCGCTGTGGTATACTATGTGGGGTACATCTTCCCTGCGACCGCCAAGTTGTTTGTGAAATTCAAGATCGATCTTCCCCCGATGACGAAAACCACGCTGGCCATCAGCGATTTCCTGGTCGAGAACATCCTCTGGATTGTCCTGGGCTGCGCGATTCCCGCCGTGCTGGCGGCGCGGTTCCTCACGACAGAAAAGGGGAGGCTGCTCCGCGACCAGTACATCTGGGGCATTCCGGTGATCGGCGCGCTGCTGCACAAGACCAGCATTGAGATCTTCTGCCGCGTGTTCTATGCGCTCTACAGCGGCTCGGGCGAGAACATCGAAGTAATCCGCATGGCAGCGGAAGCCAGCGGGAACAAGTACATGGAAGCCCGGATCAAGTCCATTGCCATCCCGCTCATGATCCAGAAGGGCGCCGGCATCACTGAGGCGTTCGAAGCGACGGGCGTGTTCACCAAGACCGCAATCTCCCGGTTCCATTCAGGAGCGGAGACCGGGACGGTCAAGAATACGGCGTTGCAGCTGGCGGAGTACTACGAAAAAGAGACCACGTACAAGATGAAGAACGTCATCGAGTTCATCCAGCTCTGGATCTCGATGATCATCATGGTGGTGTTGACGGCGCTCACGATCGTGTCGTCCGAAACGGCAACGATCCGGCCGAAGAATCCGGCCGCCGGCGGCCAGGGGCAGGTCCTCGAACTGCGCATCGAACGTTCGATCACCTGACAGGTCACGGCAATGCCGCCCATTGACATCACGGACAAAATCGGTTTTGCCCTCCTGAAGAAGGGCGTGATCGATTATGAGACGCTGGAGAAGTCGCTCCGTGTCAAGGACTCAGAGGACAAGAAGAACCGCCGCAACCTCGGCCAGATCCTGGTCAACGATTTCGGGGCCGACCACGATGCGGTGTTCCGGGAAGTGGCGGACCTCTATGCGTTCCGTGAAATCTATCTGGCCGACGAAGCCATGGACAAGGCCCGGCTGGATTTCATCAAGAAGTATGTCGATGGACTTCCTCAGACCGTGCGGGATATGGTGGTCCAGTCCCGCATGCTCCCGCTGAAGTTTGACGAAAAGCAACCGGACAAACTCATCATCGTCTCCGCCGATCCGACCGACCGGCGGATTCCTCTGATTGCCCGGGAGTTCGGTGCCAAGAAGTACGAGGTTGCCTACTGCCGGCTGAAAGACCTCCAGAATCTCCTGGAGCAGGTCATCCCGCCGGAAAACGAATTCCTCAAGCTCCTGGAGAATTCCCAGGGCGGCATTCAGGTCAAAGAGGAAGACGATGATGCCCTGGTCGACGAAGAAGCCCTTGAAGCGGAAATCAGCAAGAGCGCACTCGTCAACCTCGTGGAGGGCGCGCTTGTGGAAGCGGTCCGCCAGGGATGCAGCGACGTGCACATCATTGCCAAGGAAGGCAACCGCACCGAGTTCTGGTTCCGTTCCGACGGCAACCTGAAGCTCTGGCACGTGCAGGAAAAGACGATGCCGGAGGCCGTGGCGGCCGTCGTGAAAGACCGCTCGAAGAACGTCGACCGGTTCGAGCGGGAGATGTCGCAGGACGGATTCATCCAGCGTCTGATTGATGATCACATGATCCGGTTCCGCGTTTCGATCATGCCCATCGTCGGGGTCGAGTTCCGCCACAAGTTTGAAAGCATCGTCATCCGCGTCCTCGACGACCGGAAGGTCATCACCGATCTGGCCAAGCTGGGGTTGCAGGGTCCCGCGCGCGACTTCTTCTACAAGGCCATCGCCAAACCCCAGGGCATCGTCATTCTGACCGGTCCGACGGGAAGCGGGAAAAGCACGACGCTGATTGCCGCCCTTCACCAGGTGATCGATCCGACCGTGAACGTCCTTACCGTGGAAGACCCGGTGGAGTACATCATCAAAGGTGCCCGCCAGCTGCGCATCGGTCCGAAGATGAGCTTCGATCAGGCCATCCGCGGCATTCTGCGTCATGACCCCGATATCGTGCTCGTGGGCGAAATGCGTGACAAGATCACCGCGGAAATCGCTATCAAGCTTGCCAACACGGGACACCTGACCTTCTCCACCCTGCACACGAACGATGCACCCAGCGCGGTAGCCCGTTTGTACAAGATGGGCATCGAACCCTTTCTGATCGCCTACGCCATCAACATCATCGTGGCGCAGCGGCTGGTGCGTACCCTTTGCCCGCTGTGCAAACGCCCGCTGGAGAAGAACCAGATCGACCGGGATGTGTATCTCAAGTTCGGTTTCACCGAGGAAGACCTCGAGAACCACACGATCTACGAAGCAGAAGGATGCGACAAGTGCAACGGCGGCTACAAAGGGCGGGCGGCAATTCATGAGGCCCTGTACTTTTCGCGCGAAGTTCGCAACATCATCGCGAAATCTGGTGAATCGGTTGACGAGGACAAAGTGCGGGATCAGGCGGTCCGGGACGGCATGTGGACGCTTCGCCGGTCCGGGATTGAGCGCATCAAACACGGCCAGACGACTCTTGAAGAGATCGCCTCGGCCACAACGGACGACTGACGACCATGGGACTTGGACAGACATTGATGAGCGTGCTGGCGCTCGGACTCCTGGGTACCGTCTTATTGATCATGAACACCAACACCCTGGACAGCGGGTCTTCGGTGGAGGCGACGGAGTACCTGATCATGGCGAACTCGCTGGGCATTTCGCAGCTCGAGCGCGCCGCGGGCCTGGCGTTCGATGAACACACCGTGACGGGCAACGTGTCTTCGCCGTCCGGGCTCACGATGACTCTGGGCAAAGAATCCATTGAAACAGAAGCCACCTTTGACGACTTCGACGACTATCACGGGTTCACGAAATCAGTCACGGGCGACAGCCTGTATTTCCGTTCTGCGGACTTTGTCATCCGTGACACCGTCGACTATGTGCAGATCTCGGGAAGCGCGATCGTGCCGTCCGTGTCCCGCACGTACCACAAACGGCTGCGCGTGTGGGTGTCGAGTCCGTTCATGCGCGATACGTTGACGTTTTCCACCATCTACAGCTATTGGTACTTCCGGTAAAGGAAAGGCGGAAACGCTATGGGCGCTCAGGTTATCATTGACATTGTCGGTTCCTTCATCCTCTTCGGGTGGCTCCTGCTCACGACCATTCGCATGGGAGTGGCCAACTCGGAGAACATGCAGACGTACGGAGGGGAGCTGCTCGTTCAGGAAAACCTCGTGGAAGTCACCAAGCTCCTGGAATACGATTTCCGGAAAATCGGGTTCTGCATGGAACCGAACCGTATCCCCGACCCGACACGGGCCATCGTCCTGGCGGATTCGACCCGTTTGAAGTTCCTCACGGACGTCGATCTCACCGGCAGCGGGCCGGACGGCAATGTGGACAGCATCTACTACTTTCTGGGTCCGGTCTCGGAATTGTCCTCGACCATGAATCCGAGGGACCGGCTGCTCTACCGTGTCGTCAACAACGAGTCGCCGAAGGGCTCCAATCTCGGCGTGACATCATTCCGGTTCCGCTACTTTGATTCCATGGGGAACGAAATCGGTCTTCCCATTACGGGCAACGATCTGCAGCGCATCCAGACGATCCAGATTTCCCTGATCGTGGAGAATGTGGTCGCGGGGGAACTCGTTGAAACCGCACCTATCAACACCCAATACTCGTCTGCCTTCTGGCAGCAAATGCGATTGTCATCGCGCAACTATCGGAACAGATAGGGGTGACCTCATGGGGAAAGCATCGATTCTACTGGTGATGGGTTACTGCACGCTGCTCCTGATGAGTGGCATGCTGATGTCGGATATGAGCGTGCAGGCCTACGACAACGCCATGAACTACTACGAAGGCGTGTCGGTGCGCAACATCGCCATCGCGGGGGCGAACATGGCGGCCAACTACATCTTCCTCTATCCGCCCCTCGTGAACGGCAATCCGTGGTTCAACGGATACACCACCCCGATCAGTTTCGGGGGAGGGACCTTCGTGGTGTCGATTGATTCCACCACGAGCGTGGACCCGCTCTCGGGTGCGCGGCGACTCACGTTACGATCAACCGCCACCTATAAAGACAGCACGGCAACCGTGCTTGTCATCCTGCGGCCCAGCAACTTTGCCAAGTTTGCAGTCTATGCCGGGACGTCTGCAGCGAACGTGTACTGGGCCACCGGCGACTCTGCGTTCGGGCCCGTGCACGTGCAGGGGAAACTGAAGGCCCACGGGTATCCGTACTTCGGCGGTAAGGTGACGACCCTGAACGGCGTGGACAGCACCTCATGGAGCGGTCACCCGATCTTCAACGCCGGGATCGAGACGGGCGTGAACATCCCGTTGAACAAGGACTACTCGAAACTCCGCGAGAAAGCGGAGAACGGAGGAAAACTCTTCACCGGCAGCGGCGACCTTCATTTGAACTTCAAGGGAGACTCCATCACCTGGCGCCGCGGAACGAACCCGGATACCACCTCACTCCTTACCGATTTTGCTCCGAACGGCGCCATCGTGCTCAACAATAGCGACGGCACGCTGCACATACAGGGCACGGTGAAAGGACGTTACACGGTCGGGTCCATTGACACGACCAACGCGACACGGGGCAAGGTGGTCATCGACAATGACATCAGGTATAACACCGATCCCCGCACGACACCGTCCTCCACGGACATGCTGGGTATCGTAGCGCACCGCACGATCACCATCGCGGACAACAGCGCGACGATGGGCCCGAATTTCACTGTCATGGCGGCACTCTTCAGCTACGCGGATGCCGTCAGGGTCGAGAACTACACCTCACGGCCTCTCGGGATCATGTACACCTATGGCGGTTGGACGGTGCAGGACATAGCTGCCACGACAAACTCCTCCATTACGAGAGGGTTGTCGGTGAACATCCGGTTTGATGAGCGGTTCCGGACCACGTCGCCGCCGTATTTCCCGACGACGAATTCTTATGAGATCCTGGCATGGTACGAGTAGAGTGCAATATTGACACGGTGGCCAATATTGACCGTTGCCTGTTGCCGGAGAAAGGGCGAATTCGCAACGGCGGGGCGTTCAGAAGACGGTTTGCTGGCATGAGTATTGACCCGAACATGAGAGCATAAATACGTGGAGTTCAGGGGTTGATTGAAACTGCGGTAAAAATGCTCCAGGAAATCAGCGCCACGCTGCCTGACACGGCTCCGGGGATGGAGCGTCAGATGCTGATCGGCGACCTGGTCTCGCGGCACTCGCCCGCCGAGCGGACTGCGTTGCGCAAGCTGATGGACAGCTATCTCATGCGCATGTCGCGCATGAACGCGTCGGATATCGATGTCGGGGGGTACGGCACATCCGGACACATCTGGTACCGCGTGTACGGTGAAAAGCGTCCTGCGAAAGACCTCGGCAAGTTCACGCTGGATGAATTCAACGTCCTGATTCAGAGCGTCCTCATCGAGCGGCAGCGGCTCTTCCTGTATGAGAACCGGAATCTGGATTTCTCTTACAGCATCATGGAAGGCGAACGGATGTTCCGGTTCCGTTCGAATGTTTGTTTCGACCTGGACCACCTTGCCATGAACATGCGGGCGATCAACAATGTGATCCGCCCCTACAAGAATCTGGAATTCCATCCCAACGTCACGCGCGTGTTGAGCCTCGCGCACACGACGCAGGGTCTGACGCTGATCACGGGCATCACCGGCTCGGGCAAGAGCACGACGCTGGACAGCATTATCGACGCCAACAACCACACGGTGGACGGTCACGTCGTGATCAT
>JADLEA010000267.1 GCA_020846365.1 Bacteroidota bacterium | reverse complement strand
GCCGGGTTGTGACCCAACTGCCTGCGGTCGATCGCTCTCTGTCATATTGAATCGTCCTCCCTGGGGCTGTGACTTGTGGGTCTGCGACCCTCGTATCTTCGTCCCGCGAGTCCATGACCCTCGTGCCTATAACCTCTTGTCATGCGCGCCTTGGACGGTTGATCTCTTCGTTTCTGCTTCCGGTGCTCATTCGCCCGGGTTACAGTTTCTCGACGGGATAGTCGTCGAGGATGTCAAGAATCGCTTCGATGGTTTTGGGGGAATTCCCTTCCGCCCTGTTGTTCACATAAGCGTAGACTTTCTTCTCCTCTTTCAAGCTCTGCAACACCGTCTCCACCAGCGCACGTCTCAGGTCGGGGAGCGGTTCCTGGATCCGTTCATAGGGCTGGAACTGTTCCACCGCCTCCTGATACGTCCGTCCCGGTTTCAGAAGCGCACGCACGGTGGTGAACGGCGCCGTGAGGACCCCGGGTATCGCAAGCTGTTCGGACACCGGCGGCATGCGCGTCCAGCTGTTCAGCACGTGTGCCACGCCGTGTGTGCGGAGCATCGTCAGGTACTCTTCCTTCAGGAAGTCCGTGTTCCGGATCTCGACGGCGTACTGGTGGTTCTTCGGAAGCTTCGCAAAGAACGCATCGATCAATGATACGAAAACCGGAAATGTGATGCCCGAGGAAGGATAGAATGTCGAGAATTCGAATATGATCACGCCGCACTTCTGGCGGAGCTCTTCGAGAGGACGGAGGAAGGCATCTTCGAAGAGGGCGATGTTCAGGAAGTCCGGGTTTTCCTGACCGGCGTTGGCGCCGTGCCGCGGAAGGTTGGGATAGCGCTTGATGGTAATCCTGTCCGTGACTTTGAACGACACCGTGAAGTGGTCCGGTGTCTGGTCGAACATCGCTTTCATCCGGAGGGGTTGCGGGAAGTCGTAGAGCGCGAAATCGGCGCAGACCGTCGGGAAGACCGTGGCGTATTCCGAGAGGCATTCCTGTTCGAAGTCGCGTTTGGAGGGATAGGAGCGGTTGTAGACCATCCCTTTCCAGCCGGGGTATTTCCAGGAGGAGGTGCCGAAGAGGATGCCGCGGGCGGCCCATTGCGTGAGTCGCCCGCGATTGACGGCAATGTAGGAACCGGAGGAGGGAGCAGGTTCCTCTTCCGTAAAGAGCGGCAGTGTGTTGCCCGATGATTTCTTCCGTGCCTTCGCCACTCCCCGCCTCGTCCGGGTCAGCCCGTTTTGATGTTCATCATTACGGCAAAGACCGTCCAGACGACCCAGAGCGCGAAGACGATGACGAGGACTTTCGGCAGATGCCGCTGGAACAGGCGGGAGAGCCCGATGCTGACCACCGTCAGATCCCAGAACGTGAAGATGTTAATCTTCGCGAGCGCCATGTGCAGCTTGTTCTCGTAGTCGAAGTTGGAGACGAATGCGCCGAGGCTGGGCGTTGCGGTGATCGAATCCATCACGAACATCAGGATGGTGGTAACGATGCTTTCGGCGATGCTGATGAAGAACGTCAGGCCGAGCACTTCGACCACCTTCATGAACGGCGCGGTCGCCTTCATCCCCCATTTCCCGAGGAGCCAGTAGATCAGGGAGAGGAGGAAGAGTACGACGGGGGTCAGGATGAGGATGCCCACGACCTGCTGGATCATAAACATGGTGGAGCCGGGCTTGCTCATGTTGATCGCCTGCTCCGCCTGTTCCGGCGTCAGTTTCCCTTCCGCGACCATCTTGTCGATGCTGGAGGTCACCAGGTCGGTCATCTGGGAAAGGATCGAGGGATTCATAAACATGACCTGCGACATCAGGAACGCGACGACGATGAAGAGCAGCATGGGGACCAGCCAGTTGCTCATGGTCGGCGGGGTGAGGCGGACGTCTTCAAAGAGCTCGCCCGGGGCCGCGAAAATGTTGATCATTTTGTCGGTGAAGGACATCGGCTTCGCCGGCTCCGTGGTGACGGGGGTTTGTTCGTCCATGGGGTACCTTCTGCCAGTGGTGGGAGAAAAATGCAGAAATAAGATAGCAAACGCCGGCGCCAGAAGCAATTACCGACACGACATTTTTGTTACTTGAGGTATTGACAAGACGACAGAAATGTCGTATTCTTCCGGAGAGCAGAAAGGGTGACATCATGGAATCGACGGGGTTGATCGAGCAGTTCGGCGCCGCGCCGCCGGGGAAATTGTACGGGGTGCACGGCGACAGCAGGGTTTTCCGGCTCGCCCTGGTGGCGGCCGGGCATGCGTTGTTGCAGGGCGTGCCGGTGACGCTGGTGGACGGAAGCAACCGGTTCGATCTCTACGGTCTGGCGGAGTTCGCACGCCGGACGGCGGGAGGCCGGCGGACGCCAGAGGATCTGTTGCGGAACATCTTCATCTCCCGCGCATTCACCTGTTACCAGATGGAGGCGGTCATCACCGACCGGTTGCCGGCGTTCGTGCGGACAAAAGGGTCGCCGGTGGTGTTGATCTTCGGGCTGCTGGACACGTTTTACGACGAGCAGGCCTCGTTGTGGGATGTGCAGTCGGGGGTGCAGCGGATGACGCAGGCCTTGCAGTGTCTGAAGCGGGAAGGGGTGTCGATCCTGGTGGCCTCCACGGATGTCGGCCCGGTGCCGCCGGCGAGAAAGGGGTTGTTGCCGGGGGTGATGAAAGGGATGGACAGGGTATTTGATATCAGAAAACCAATGGAAGATGGAGGATGGAGGATCGAAGATGGAGAACGGAAACGAGTCGCAGGTCGCTACGCACACGCGTGATAATGATGAGGAGGCAGCCATGGGGCGCACGGTGCCGACATTTACGATGGTGTTGCAGCAGGAGATGGAGGGATGGTCCAAGTTCCGCCGCGGGTTGCGGAAGGAGGACCAGGATGCGCTGGACGATCTGTTTCGTGCGGCGCGGTTGCAGCTGGCCGGCAGCGCCTATGCCGCCCGGCCGATCCCGTTTGAGAGCATTGTCATGGCCATGCTGGTCTCCCTCACGCGGCGGGTAGGGGCGCTGGAGGAGATTGTGCGAAGGCAGGAGCGGGAGCGGCAGCTTGCGGTAAGCGCCAGGCGGGAGACGGCGGGGAGTATTCAGTAGTTCCGAACGGCAACAGCCAGCGAGATCTGGCGCATCGGGTTGCGGGATGCCCGCCGGGGATACGGCCGGACTGCGGAGAGAGGGAACAATATGGACAAAGGTATGCCCGTGTAAACGGGCGCATCGTGGATCAGCGTGGACCTCAACATAGCGGCGTATATGAGTCATGCCTGAGCGGACCGGTACATCTAAACCTGTTGTGCAGGGGAAGTCTGTGCTTACGGGATGGTTATTCGACCTCTACCCGTCAGCCGAGGGGATCACGCTCTGGTTCATCGATGAAGAAGGGCGGAAGCACCGGGCCTTTGACCGGTTCGTGCCGACGTTTTTCCTTCATATCAGCGAGCGGGATGTGGATCGCGTGGCCGCGCTGTTGCGGGCCTTCCCGTTTCCCATCCGGATCAGCCGGGACTCGCGGCGGGAGCTCTACAGCAACAGTAACTGGAACGTCATACGGGTATCCGTCGGCAGCACGCTTTACTATAAGAGCGTCGTGCACCGGCTGGAGCGGCATCTTCCCCACTTCGCCTTCTTCAATTCGGACATACCGGTGCCGCAGCTCTATCTGTACGAGACCGGCCTCTTCCCGCTGGCCTTCGGCGAGTTTGCCTTCGACGAGGAGAACCGTTTGAGCGGCTGGAACCTCCGCGATGCATCCGACGCGATGGAGTACACGCTGCCTCCGATGGCCACGCTCACGTTGAAGAACCGTCCGGACGTTGTCTCCCCGAAGTTCCGGAAGAACCTGCAGCTTGAAGTGAGTTACGAAGGGGAGGCGTTTGCGCTGGAGGGGAGCGATCCGGTGGATGTGTTGCAGTCGCTGGAGAGGCATATCCACCGTGCCGATCCGGACATCATCATGACCGAATACGGGGATGCCGTGTTGCTGCCGATGCTCACGAAGCTGGCAGGCGAGCTGCAGGTGCCGTTATCGCTCAACCGGGACACCGCGACCGGCTATCTCACGACGCACGCCACGAGCTACTTCGCCTACGGGAAGATCGTGCACAAAGACGGCGCATTCGAGCTGGCGGGGAGGTGGCATCTGGACATCGAGAACTCCTTTATGATGGGGGAAGCGAGTCTGGACGGCGTGGCGGAGATCGCACGGCTCACGCAGTTGCCCGTGCAGCATCAATCGAGGGCCACCATCGGGACGGCGCTTTCCAGCATGCAGTTGTCGTGGGCGTACCGGAACGGCTATTTGATCCCGGCGCACAAGCGGGAGCCGGAGGATTTCAAGTCGGCGGATGTGCTGCTCCTGGCCGACCGGGGCGGGTTGATCTTTCAGCCCGAGATGGGGTATCACGAGCAGGTGGCCGAGCTGGACTTCGTGTCGATGT
>JADLEA010000266.1 GCA_020846365.1 Bacteroidota bacterium | reverse complement strand
CTGCGCGGGAAATGGGCGTTGCCGTCGGACCGGGCCGTGGGAGCGCTGCCGGGCGCATCGTGTCGTACGCCCTCGGCATCACAAATGTCGATCCGCTCAAATACGACCTCCTCTTTGAGCGCTTCCTGAATCCCGAGCGGGTGAGTATGCCCGACATCGACGTCGATTTTGCGGACGACAAGCGGGAGCAAGTGATTCAGTATGTGCGGGAGAAATACGGCGCCGATTCGGTTTCCCAGATCATCACCTTTGGCACCCTCTCCGCCCGCGCGGTGTTGAAAGACGTCGGACGTGTGCTCGGCATCGCCCTGAGCACCATCGAATCCATCACGAAACTTATCCCGGTCGAGCAGGGGAAAGTCCGCCCCCTGCGCGAAGCCATTGATACCATTCCCGAGCTCAAGTGGGTCAAGGACAGCGATGATCCGAAGATCCGTACGCTGGTGGAGGTCTCCCTCACGCTTGAAGGGCTGAACCGGAACGCGGGAATGCATGCTGCCGGCGTCGTCATCGCTCCGGGCAGCATCTCCGACTACGTGCCGCTCTACAAAACGCCGCAGACCGAGGTCATGACGCAGTACAACATGAAGGACCTCGAAACCGCGGGGCTGCTCAAGATGGACTTCCTGGGTCTTCGGACGCTGTCCGTCATGGAGACCGCGCTCCGGCTGATCCGGCAGAACCACGGGCTGGAGATTAGTCTGGACGATCTTCCCGAGGATGACCAGGAAACGTTTGCCCTCTTTGCGCGTGGAGACACGGTAGCCGTCTTCCAGTTTGAAAGTTCGGGCATGCGCGACTGGCTGCGCAAGCTGAAGCCGAACTGCATCAGCGATCTGGTGGCCATGAACGCGCTCTACCGGCCCGGGCCGATGGAGAATATCGGCGATTTCATCGCCCGCAAGCACGATACCCAGAAGATCACGTCCCTTCATCCCAGGCTGGATCCGATCCTCAAGGAAACCTACGGCGTCATCGTCTACCAGGAGCAGGTCATGAAGATCGCCAGCGAGGTCGCCGGATTCTCGTTGGCCAAAGCCGATCTGATGCGCCGCGCGATGGGGAAGAAGGACGCGAAGCTGATGGCGGACATGAAGAAGGAATTTGTCGATGGCGCCGTGAAGCTGTCCGTGCCGAAGAAGGCGGCCGAGGACATCTTCGACCTCATCGAGAAATTCGCCAAATACGGTTTCAACAAATCGCACAGCGTCGCGTACTCGATCATCGCGTATCAAACCGCGTACCTCAAAGCACACTACCCTGCGGAGTACATGGCCGCGACCCTCTCCTCGGAAATCGGGAACACCGACAAGATTGTGCCCCTGATCGAGGATTGCCGGCGGGCGGGAATACAGGTCCTGCCGCCGGATGTCAATGAGAGCGACAAGGATTTCACGGTGCACAGCGGTGCGATCCGGTTCGGACTCGTGGCCATCAAGAATGTGGGCGAAAACGCCATCGCAAACGTGGTTGCGTCGCGCACGGAGGGAGGACTTTTCAAGAACCTCTTCGACTTCTGTCGGCGCGTTGATCTCCGTCTGGTCAACAAGAAGTGTCTTGAGGGACTCGTGCAGGCGGGAGCGTTCGATTCGACAGGCGGGCACCGGGCGCAGCTCTACGAGAGCATCGAGCGGGCAATGCAGTTCGGCCAAGCAATGCAGACCCAGCTCGCGCGCGGCCAGGAATCGTTGTTTGACGCGCCCGGGGGCTCGACCCGCGCCTCGGCTCCTCTCCCTTCCGCCGTGGATGTGCCTCCCTGGGCCGAAATGGAAAAGCTCACGCGTGAGAAGAGCGCCCTCGGCCTGTATGCATCCGGTCACCCGCTTCTCCGGTTCGAGCGCGAAGTGCAGGAATTTGCGACCGTCCGCCTCGGCGACCCATCGGGATTCAAGAACCTGTCCTCCGTCCGCGCGTGCGGCATCGTGACCGGCGTGCGCCCGAAAATGGACAAACGCAACAAGACCATGGCGTTCGTGACGATTGAGGACTTCGGGGGGAAGGCCGACTGCATCGTGTTCTCGGATCCGTACGCCAAATACCAACCGCTGCTGCGGACGGATGCGATGGTGATGGTCACGGGCAAGGGAGAACTCAATGGCGACGAACTCCGCATCGTCGTGAATGAGGTGCTCCCCATGGAAAAGGTCAGGGAGAAGTTCGCGCGGGGAGTCATCCTCTCCATGAACGTGGCCGACGTGCGCGAAGAAACCATCAGGGACCTGCGCTCGCTGCTCGAACAACACCGAGGGAACTGTCCATGCTTCATCCGTGTTCAGGGATTGCCGAACCCGCGGATGTTCTCAGCGCCCCGCTATACCATCGAGCCGACGGCGCACTTCCAGGAAGCCGTGATCCGCATGCTCGGCGCCGAGAGTATTCGATTCGTGGGGGATTATACACATGCACATGAACAGGCCAGGAACGCACATGAAACCCGTTGAAGTGAATGACAGCACGTTCGAAACCGAAGTCCTGAAAGCAGATGTTCCGGTGCTCGTGGACTTCTGGGCGGTCTGGTGCGGTCCCTGCAAGATGATCGCGCCGGTCGTGGAAGAAATCGCGGGAGAGTACAACGGCAAGTTGAAAGTGGCCAAGCTGGATGTCGATAACAACCCCGAAACCTCAATGCGCTTCAGCATCCGGAGTATTCCGACCATCATGATCTTCAAGGGCGGAAAAGTGGCGGAGCAGATCATCGGTGCGGTGCCGAAGCGAGCCCTGCTGGACAAAATCACACCCCATCTGTAGCCGGTGACTTTACGGATTCACCGCTGGGCGCCGGGAGCGCGTGGATGCCCTCCCGGCCGGCTTCGGTAGCGTGTCTACGCTTTCCCGGCCGGCTCCAGTAGCACGTCTACGCTCTCCCGGCTAGCTTCGGTAGCGCATCTATGCTCTCCCGGCAGGCTCCTGTGGCGCGTCTACGCTTTTCCGGCCGGCTCCGATAGCGCATCTACACTCTTCCGGTCGGCTCCGCGCAGGTCGCTGAGCGCCTTTACCATCTCCCCGCGTACCCGGTCCCGCAAGACTCCCGCCTGATCAGGTCCATATCCCGAGCAGTCGATCGGTTCGAGGAGGTGGAGATGAATGTCCCTCGGCGCGCCAAAACGCCAGCTGTGTTTCGGAAGGGCATCGAAAGATCCCTCTACGACCACAGGGAGGACCGGTACCTGCGCACGGATGGCAAGATGAAACGCGCCGTCGGTGAATCGTCCGATTCTCCCGTCAGGAGAGCGTGTGCCCTCGGGAAAGAACATCACAGGGCAGCGTTGTTCCAGACAGCGCCCGGCCCGAATGAGTGCCCGCGCGCCGCTGCGCGCATCCTTCCGTTCCACCGGAATGTCTCCCGCCAGGCGCATCATCCATCCGACGAGGGGAAGCCGGAAAAGTTCCACCTTTGCCACCCATTTCATCTCCCACGGGATGTGCGATATGATTGGAATGTCGGCGAACGATTGGTGATTGCTCACCACCACGTATGCCCGCCGTTCCCGGGGGACCCGAAAGCCGCTGACATGGAGCCGCCAAGTGGGATTCACTTTGGTCATGGTTACGCCGAGCCGGCGGAACCAGCGTCCGGTCGTGTAATGAATTTCGT
>JADLEA010000265.1 GCA_020846365.1 Bacteroidota bacterium | reverse complement strand
TTGCGCTCGCGGCTGCGCTCACGACCGGAGGAACCCTGCAGGGCGTGGTTTTCATGCTCGGGTTTGGCATCGGCACCGCACCCGTCATGTTTCTGATCGCGCTGCTGGGAAAACAGATTCAAGGTGGGCTGCGGAAGCGTTTAACCGCGTTGATGCCGGTGTTCGCTGCTGCAATCGCCATCCTGATCATCCTCAGGGGGATGAACCTCGGAGTACCGTATATCAGTCCGAAGGTGATGGGTGAGCAAGCGCAGGAGCAGAAGGGCGGCGCGTGCCACTAAAACTGAGGCAAGCGCACACGAGGGAGAATTTGGTTATTGGCAACGGTGTGCCCCCGGGCTCTGCCGTCGCGAGGGGAAGCGGGGGGATCAATTCAACTTCTTCAACAAATCTTCCAGGAACTGCTTCACTTCCAGAACATCTGCGCGGAGTTGATCGTCCTTGATCTTGGGACGGGGCTTCGGCGGATCCATCAATTCCAGTTGCTCTCCCGTGTCCACGTCTGGCGTAAAGGTTTTGAGAACCTGTTTTGCGCCCTCGATGGTGTACCGTTCATCCCGCAGGAGTTTCTTGATATAGAGGATGAGTTTGATGTCGCGGTTGGTATAAATCCGGTTCCCCGCCCGGTTTTTGGCCGGCTTGAGCTGGTCAAATTCCGATTCCCAGTAGCGAAGGACATACTGTTCCAGGTCGGTGATTTTGCTCACCTCACTGATGGAGTAGTAGAGCTTCTTTATGCCGAGCGATTTCATTGCGGAGACCGTCCGAGGTGAGTATACGGATTCCGGTCAAGAGATGCAATCTGCAGCTTCAATGGTCCTGGCGAAAGCGTGACAGGTTCAAGTCGACGTCCTTAAGCAGTTTCAGGGCGGCTCGTGCCGAGACCACCTCCCGCTCCATATCCTGAAGCCGTCGGGTTTGCGAAAGAATCGTCCCTGATTGGCGGCGCACGGCCGTCTGGAGGCTATCCACGATCTCCCGCTGGCGTCTGGCGTCACGGGCACGGACCTGGAGCCGGTCCAGGAGGGCAATGCTGACCTCCGCCTGGAGTTGCTCGTCCGGCGACTTGCTGCGGGCGATCGTGCTGCGGAACCAGAGGATGGCCAGAGAATCGTTGCGGAAGGGATTCCGCGGGCTGCAAAGGAGCAGGGCCGTCTTGTGCGTGGCCGTGGCCCCATATGCCGTTTCCGGGGCTTCCTCGGCGACCATGGAGTACATGTGTATAGCTCTCCGGAAGTCACCGCCCTGGACCAGCGTCTGGGCCAGGCTCATTTGTCGTTCGGATTCTGAAGGGAGCGGGACCATGACGCCGGGAGGCGGATCACAGCTCACGCCGGTCAGCGCGAGCAACGCCGCAAGTGCAGAGAAGAGATGTTTCACGATACAGATCCCCTAATGCGTAAGAGTGGGCTGGGATAGGTAAGTGTCGGATGCAGCAGGCAGCTCGACGGTGAACGTCGAGCCCGTTCCGACAGTGCTGTTGGCGTAGACCTTGCCCCCGTGGCCATCCACGATGGCTTTCACGAGTGCCAGTCCCACGCCCGTCCCCTTCACATTTATCTGCGACACGTTCTTTGCCTGGAAGAACTT
Source organism: Bacteroidota bacterium (assembly GCA_020846365.1). Taxonomy (GTDB): domain Bacteria; phylum Bacteroidota; class Ignavibacteria; order UBA10030; family UBA6906; genus JAGDMK01. The sequence goes on along the minus strand of JADLEA010000265.1, from coordinate 2,527 downwards.
CGTAAACAGTTTCGGGAGATCATCCGGATCGATTCCCACGCCGGAATCCTTCACGGCGATCCGGGCGCCGCCTTCGCACGGGGCGATGGTGACGGTGATATTGCCTCCCTTGCCGGTGAACTTGACCGCGTTGCTCAGCAGATTGTTGAGCACGGTGGCGACTTTGTCCGGATCGGCCTTCACGTTGGGCACCGATTGGGCAGCGAGGCCGATGTTGATGTCTTTCTGTGAGGCGACAAGCCGCGCGTTGTTGATGACCGGCGTGATCACCGAGAGCAGGTCCACGGCCCGGGGATGGAATTCCATCATGCCTGCCTCGATCTTGGCCAGGTCGAGGAACTGGTTGCTGAACGTCGAGAGGGCGTCGATGTTGTCCCGTATCGTGGTGAGCAGGGTTCTCTGGCGTTCGTTGAGCGGACCGGCGATCTGTTCGGCGAGCATGTAGTAGGCAGCATGCATGGCCTGCAGCGGAGTGCGCAGCTCGTGGGAGATCTGCTGCATCATGTCGGCCTTGTACTCGTCGATCTTTTTGAGCCGGGTACTCATGGTGTTGAATGCGCGCAGGACCATGCCGATCTCGTCTTTGGAGCGGACGGGGATGGTATGGAATTCTCCGCGGGCGATCCGTTCGGTGCTCCGGCGGAGCTGGGTAAGCGGAGCGGAGATGGCGTGGGTAATGACGAACGCCACCCCGACGGTAGCGAGCAGGGCGCCGAGGAGGAGGACGAGTCCGACCCGGAGGGACTCCGTGGTGTTTTCCTCGACCTGTGCAAGCGCGCGGTTGATGGCGTGCTGGTTGAGCAGCACGAGGCGTTCAAGTCCGGTGTGGGCCACATCCATGCTGTCCATGATCTGACCGCTGCGGAGCAGCGGCCGGCCTCCCCGCTGATGCACGGAGATCTGGAGCCAATCGTGCACGCGCCGGATGCTCCGGAACACTTCCTGTTCGTCGCGTTGTCCGAGCACCGTGCCCAGCGAATCCAGACGGATGAGCGTTTGCGCGCGCGCCTGGCGGAAGAGCCGGTTGTACATGGGATCCCTCGACACGAGAAACTTCTGCGCGTAGCGCTCTTCTTCGTTCAGGAACGCATGCAGGCGCTGCGCATTGTCGATGGCGGCGACGTCGGCTTCGAGCGAGGTCGTGACCGCGGAGTAGACCGCGTTAAGGTTGAAGAGAATATATCCATGCACCAGGATCATCGCGACGATGATCACCCCGAATCCCAACACGAGCTTCCAATACAGCGAGAGTCTCATCAGGAATCCTCGATGACTGCCATGGCCACCACGTGGGTGTCGGCGTGAGAGAGGGAGACCAGGATGCGGGCGGATCCCAGGAGCTCTCTGAGTCGACCATGCACGGATATCCGGGGGAGACCGGAGACATCATTGGTCACCTCGATATCCTTCCAGCGAAAATCGCCGGCCCAGCCGGTGGCGAGTGCTTTGCTTACCGCTTCCTTTGCGGCAAAGCGGGCCGCAAAATGCTGATAGCGGTTCTGTTTGGCGTTACAATAGGCGATTTCCGTGCGGGTGAACACCTTCTCCAGGAACCGCTGCTCTTCCGCCTCCACCAGCCGCCGGATGCGCCCGGCATCCACGATGTCTATGCCGATACCCCGGATCATCGGCGTTCTCCTTCACGTGCGCGAAGCGCGTTCTCACGGTCGATCACCTCCAGCAGCTCGGACACATCGTTCAATTCATACCGGGCATGTGATTCGACCGTCCCGAAGGTGTCGCCGTAGCGGGCGAACACCGTCGTAATGCCCACCTGCGCAGCACCGACCATGTCGCGTTCGGCCCAGTCGCCCACCATAAGGGCCTCAGCAGGCGTCACCTTCAGGAGCGTGAGGGCCCGGAGAAATGGAGCCGGGCTGGGCTTCCTTTCTCCGGTGTCTTCGAAGGTGACCACGACATCGAACAGGTGGTGAAAATCAAGATAACAGAGACGCAGCCAGGCTTCCCTGCGGGGCGCGTCGGAGACCACGGCCAGCGTCATGCCTCGTTTGAGCAGAGCCACGAGGGTCATGTAGACATGCGGATACGGCACAAGGGCCGCTTCGCGCGCGCGGCGATACGCGATGATGCCCGCGGTAAGGATCTTGTAGTCCACTTTCTGAAACACGTCGTACAAGAGCTGGTCGAACACGTTCTGGAATTCAATGCCGCGCTCTTTGTAGATGGCGTCGATACGCTCCTGCGCCTCGGCAACGGTAAGCCCGAGGCCGGCGTCGATCATGGCCGTGATGGCGGCATCGACCGCTTGCCGCTTCATGCGCATGAAGTCGACGAGGGTATTGTCGAGATCGAAGATAACCGCTTTGATCATACGTTCAGTGTGCGGTGCGCGTGCTTCTGGCCGCTTCGTCTTCTACAAACGCCCTCACCGCGGGCTTGAGATAGACGTTGTCCAGGCCGATCCCGTGCAGGGCCGTTGCAAGGACCGCTGCCTTCCGGGCCGGCATCAACCTCTTGTTGATCAGCAGCAACTTCTGGTCGCGCAATATGCAGTAACCACCTTCGA
>JADLEA010000264.1 GCA_020846365.1 Bacteroidota bacterium | reverse complement strand
GGAACACGGAGGCACAGGCACTCCGGGCTGAAGCACAGGAATTGCTCCGGGATATCCTCCCTCTCTACAATGAGGGCAAAGGATCCTGGTCCGCCCGGTTCCCCGATGGATCCCTCGTCGATGTCCGCCACTGTTACGATTTCTTCACCGTCATGAACACGATCGGGGGAGATCTCACGGCACGACAACGCGAAGAGATGGTCGCGTTCTTCCGGCGCGAGTTCCATGCATCGACATGGATGCACGCACTCTCCTGCGATGACGATGATGCAATGTTCAGCGTCCGCCCGGATCATCAATGGAACGGTGCGTATCCGGCCTGGCCGCCTCAAGCACTGCTCGCGCTCTACCGTGCGGGTCATGCCGACCTCGCCTTCCAATGGATGAAAGGCCTCGCCCGCTCGGCGAACCAGGGCCCGTTCGGACAGGCACATTTTGTGGATCCCATCGTCCCGCCCGATGCCGGCGGAGCCAGAAAGGCGCCGATCGATTTCCCCTACATCACCGATTGGACTGTCTCCAGCGGGGGAAGCTGGGTGAGTGCGATCATCGAAGGCTTGTTCGGAGTGCAGGCTCCTCTCCAGGGAGCCCTGAGGGCGACACCGGCGTTCAGCTCGTTTGATCCCAAGGCGGAACTCCGGAACCTCGCGCATCAGGGGAAACTCTACCACGTCACGCTTTCGGGCGCACACCTGGCGGGATGAAAGCACGGTTCATGACACTCTCCATCCAACCCCTTCCCTTCCTGCGAAGCGCCGGAGGTACGCCCCTTCAGGCAATCCGCATTCGCGTCGCGGACCCTCCGCCAGACGCAGATGCGCGGTGGGCCCTCCTCGTCACACGCGGCGCGTGGCATCAGACGTTTCAGATGCATGGAACGGATGAGGAGATCGTCCTCATCCCTGAAGCAGAGGTGCCCATCGATACCACATTCACGGCGATATGCGCAGAATCCCGGTCCTCCGTGGTCATCCGGATGGCGCCTGTCCGCCGCTGGACGGTGCATCTCGTGCTCCATTCCCACACAGATCTGGGCTTTACCGGTCCTGTGTCGGACGTCGCTCAACTGCACAACGAGAATACCGACCAGGCAATTGCCTACTGCCGGGAGACCGCCCATTTTCCTGAAGGGCTCCGGTTCAAGTGGACGTGCGAGGTGTCCTGGCAGGTGCAGAACTATCTTCGGGACCGATCTCCGGACCAGATCGGTGCGCTCATGGAACTCGTGCGCAATGAGACTATTGCCATCGGAGCATTGTACAGCGGCGAACTCACCGAGCTGCTCGGACACGAGGAAGCCGTACGGTCTTTTGCGTACGCCGGGTTCCTCCGGCAGACATACGGAATTCCATGCGATACTGCCCTGCTTTGCGACGTCCCCGGCTGCACAGCCGGATTCGTACAGATCATGGCCAAGTCCGGCATCAAATCCCTGATCATCGCCGACAACAACTTCATCGCACCCTTCCTGCCACGCACGGATCTCCCCCGGCCGTTCCTCTGGAACGGCGACGACAACACCAGCGTCCTGTGCTGGTACACCGACCATCCCTTCTATGCATACGTTGAGGGAGAACACTACGGCTTTCTCGAGAACCGGCGGAAGGTGGAACAGATGCTGGCCGAGAAACTTCTCACGCTTGAATCACAGGGCTATCCCTACGATCGCTATCAGATCCAGTATGCCTTCGACAACGCTCCAATCACGTTCGTCCCGGCTCAGATCGTGCAGGAGTGGGCGCGCTATTGGGAGTACCCGAAAGTTGTGCTCTCCACGGCCCGTGAGTTCCTCAGTGCCATGAGAAGAGAACATGCCGCCCGGCTGCCCGAACGGACCGGCGATTGGACGGACTGGTGGGGTGGGATCGTCACGGGCTTTCCTGCAGACGAGATGCTCACCCGCCAGTATCATCTCCGGACTCCGGCCGTGGAGACCCTCGCCGCTTTCCTTTCGCTTCATGCCGGCAGCGCTCCCATTCCCGATCCACGCATCGCGCGCGCGTACGACGGCCTCCTTGCTTTTGATGAACACAGCGGAGGCGGAAACATCTGGCAACCAAAGAGCCGTGACGACCAGGAGCGCGCCTTGCGCGAAGGATACGGCTTTCTGCATTCTGCGATCGCCGACGTCGATGCCGTGCAGCAAGAGGCACTGGCAAAGCTCCGGGCACCGGCCGCCCAACCGGACAACCGGGGGTTGATCGGCGTCTACAATCCCTCGGGCATCCTGGTGTCGCGTGAAGTCAGCTTCAACGCTGACTCTGAAAAACCGTCCCGTTTCTTCGCGCCGGAAATCCCCCCGCATGGCTGCCGGCTCTTCTCCGTTGAAGATCTGACTGCGCTGCCCCCCGCAAACCCGGACCCCGACATCCCTCCCTCTCAACCGAACCGCATGCGGCTGGGAAGTGCATCCCTCTCCTTGGAGATCGACACTGCGACCGGACGTTGGGTTTCCCTCCGTGACGAAAAAACCGGGGCGGAGTATGTCTCCGCGGGCGCCTCAATCAACACTCCTGCAGTGTATCAGGTGCGGCCCGTCCGCCCCTTCGAGTTGGGCAAGTTCATCCCGGAACTGTACAACGGGACATCACACCCGGGCGACTTCCTCCCCTGGCCGGCCGCGTCGCGCGCGTCAGTCGTGCGGGTTGCCTCCACAGTCCGGACAAGCGGCTGTCGCATTGAACACAGCGTCGATGGAATCCCATGGCTGCTGCAGGAGTACCAGATCACTCCCGATTCACACATGGTGTCCGCCACCACAACCCTGTTGCGAACCTGCGTGACGAATGCAGATCTCAAAAAGAAACTGGGCGCTTTCCTACATCCGGACGGGATGTTGTACATGTGCTTCCCTTTTGCCGTTGCTCAAGCGGAATTCCTGTACGAGTCCGTGGGAAGAATCCTGCGGCCACCCGGAGATCAGCTTCCCGGAACATGCCTGGACTTTGTGGCCGTGCAACGCTGGTGCGCCCTGCATGGCCGACAAAGCGGCATCCTTGTGGTCGTGCATGATACACCCTTGCTGGATATCGGCT
>JADLEA010000263.1 GCA_020846365.1 Bacteroidota bacterium | reverse complement strand
TCCGGCCAGATAGGGGTTTCCGAAAAGCACGGCGACGGTCGGCACGCGGGATTCGATCACTTTGTTCAGGAACGGCTGCAATGCCGGAGGCAAATCAATCTTCCCCGATGAAGTCCTCACTTTCACATACACAGGCAATACGAGGATGTCCGCACGCTTCACCCGCGCGAGCGCGGCATCTATATCAATGAGCGTGCTCGCCGGCGAAAGCCGGTAGGTGTCTATCCTGCCGTTTCTCCGTTGAAGGAGCTGGTTGAAGTATGCTCCCGGCACCTCGACAGTCCAGGGACTTGAAGATCTGTTGACATCCACCCTTCCCTCCTGCGTGTCGCTCAACACCACACAGGCGATACGCTTCCGGCCCGGCGTCTGCAGCGGGAGCAATGAACGATCGTTCTTCAGAAGCGTGATCGAGTGGCGTGCCACCTCCCGGGACAACCTCCAGTGATCCCGTGTACCGATCCTCGAGGGCAACGCATTGATATCCACAGTACGCAGCGTGTCCAGACCGAGCGCATGCTTGACCGCAAGGATCTTGCGAACTGATCGATTGAGGCGCTCCTCGCTGATCTCACCGCTCCGGGCGGCCTGAAGCAGCGCTGAGAACGCGGCCTCTTCATCGGGAGGCATCAACACAATATCCACCCCCGCCTTCACCGCCAGGACGCTGGACTTCCCCGGGGAGTAGCCAAGCGTCACGCCCCGCATGTCCATCGCATCAGTCACGACCAGCCCCTCGAAACCGAGTTCTTTCTGCAGGACGCCGGTGATGACTGCAGGCGAGAGCGAAGATGGAAGCGAGCGTGAAGCATCGAGCGCCGGAACGGCCAGATGTGCAATCATGATGGACTGAGCGCCGGCCTTGATGGCGGTCCGGAACGGCGCCAGCTCTACTGAATCCAACCTCTCCCGGGAATAAGGGATATTCGGCAGCTCGAGATGCGAATCCGTACCCGTGTCCCCATGTCCGGGAAAGTGCTTTGCTGTCGAGATCACTCCCCCGTCCGTCTGGCCCCGGACAAATGCCGACACCATGTCGTGCACAAGTGCCGGATCGCTTCCGAATGAGCGGGTATTGATGACGGGGTTGAGCGGATTCGTGTTGACGTCGGCCACCGGTGCGTAGTTCTGATGCACACCCAGGGCCCGCGCTTCACGCGCTATCGCCAAACCGATCTCGTAGGCATACTGCGTGTTGCGTGTCGCTCCGATGGCCATTGCGTCGGGAAACGGTGTCCCCCGTCGGATGCGCATGGACACCCCGCGCTCGAAGTCCGCACTGATGAGCAACGGGAGCCGGGACAGACCCTGAAGTGTGTTGAGCCGCACCGCCGATTCATACACATCACCCTGCCAGAGAATGAACCCGCCGACATGCTTTTCCCTGACGAGCCGCACCAAACGGGCGTATTCGTCGCTCTGGTTGCTGAAATACTGACCGAAGACTCCGACCATGACCATCTGCCCGACCTTCTCCTCAATCGTCAGATGAGCCATCACAGTATCCACCCATCGTGCGCGATCATTGCGGGCAGGTTGCTCAGTGACCACGCGCAGGGTGTCCGTGGCGGCAGATCCGGAAATGTCACGCTGTGGGAGAGAAGGGGTAGCACACGAGAGAGCGAGCAGGGCAAGACAAGTTGCTGCCGTAAAGGGGGAGAACCGTGAAGCGCTGGGCATCTATTTCCTTTGCATGAGATGTTGGGCCATGATCACCGCGCCGCGGACAGGTGGGTAGAGGGGAGGCCGGACTTCGGCACCGGGGACTACTTCGCTGATCGTATCACGGACAATACGTGCATACACGGTATCGTGGTCGATGAGGCCGCCGATAAACACGACGCCGACGGGAGAAATCCCCGGCATGCGGCGGACAAGAGCAGCGAGAGTATCCGCAAGGTGGCGTGCCGATTTGTGAAGGAGGGTGTTCGCGACGGGGTCGCCTTCGGCAGCCGCGTCCAGAACAAGCGGAGCAATGGAAGCCAGATCGAATTTTTCCTGATACACGGACGCCACAATGCGGTCGCGTGACACCCAGCCGAAACGGTCGGCCAGAAGCGCGCGCAGGACCTTAGCTTCCCCGCGTCCGTCGATATCCCGCGCGACGGCCTTCGCAGTTTCCAGACCCAGGAAGTATCCGCCCCCCTCATCACCCAGAACGCGCCCCCATCCCCCCACAGAATCAATCGTGCCGTCCGGCATCTTGCCAATCAGGTTCGAGCCGGTTCCTGCGATCATGACCACCCCCGGCCCGCCGCCAAACGCTCCTTCAAGGGCAACCCGTGCGTCCGTTTCGATGGTCATGGGGATCAGAGACCAGCCGCGGGGAATGCAGAGGGTCTGGAGCGCCTCCTGGAGCTTCTGCCGGATAGTCTTCCCTCCCACTCCTGCAAGTCCGAAGACAGCGGAGCCGATATCGTGCGGTGAGCGTTTCGCTCCTTCGCAACAGCCCGCAATGAGTTCCAGCAAGTTGCGCGCAGCGACATCAACGCCGGCAATATTCGGATTTCCCGGGCCAAGCTGCATGCGGGCAAGTTCGGTGCCGGAGGCATCGGCGAGTATGCCAAGGGTCTTGGTTCCGCCGCCGTCAGCTCCGAAGACGAGTCGAGATTCTGGCATGGGTGCGTCTCTTCTGGTATCGC
>JADLEA010000262.1 GCA_020846365.1 Bacteroidota bacterium | reverse complement strand
ATTCTCGTCCTGGATGCAAGTGCGAAACCTGGGCAACCACTGGCGAAGTATCTCGGCCTGGACGATGTGGTGTATGACGTTGAAATCACTCCGAACCGGCCCGACTGCCTCAGCCACATCGGTTTCGCGCGCGAGCTCTCGGTGATCACGGGGAAAGCGGTCACGTTGCCCAGGATCCGTCTCAAGGAAGGCAGCGAACCGATCTCCCGGTATCTCTCCGTGACGGTGAAGGATCATCAGCTCTGCCCCCGATTTGCCGCCCGGATGATCCGTGGCGTGCGTGTCGGCCCTTCTCCGAGGTGGCTCCGCGAGTGGTTGACCCTGGCTGGCCTACGACCGATCAACAATATCGTGGACATCACCAACTTCGTCATGTACGAATGCGGGCACCCCATGCATGCCTTCGACCACGCGTTGTTGGATGGGGGAGCGTTGGTGATACAGCCCGCAGGAAAGGGGCTCCGATTCACGACGCTGGACGGCAAGGAGCACGCCATGCCCGAAGGCGCGATCATGATTTGCGACGCCAACAAGCCCGTGTCACTTGCGGGCATCATGGGTGGAGCAAATTCGGAAATACGTCCGGAGACGGTGGATATCGTCCTGGAAGGCGCCTACTGGAATTCTTCGAGCATCCGGCGAACGGCCAAAGCGCTGGGGGTCAGCACGGACGCTTCTCAACGGTTTGAGCGTGGGGGAGATCCGAATGCGGTACCGTACGCGTTGAATCGTGCGGCCGCACTTGTGCTGGAACTTGCCGGCGGAACGCTCTTGAAAGGGACGATTGACGTCTATCCCAGACCGATTCGGCCCGCACGGGTTGCGCTTCGCCCGGCCAGGACAAATGCGGTCCTCGGAACGTCGATCACGCCGGCGCAGATGGTCAAGTACCTCAAGCCCCTCGGTGTGCGGCCCGCAAAGCGCAACGCGAAAGAAATCATCTTCACCGTCCCCACCTTCCGTGTAGACCTCGAACGTGAAATCGACCTGATTGAGGAGGTTGCGCGGGTCCACGGGTACAACAACATCGAAGACAAAACGAGAACCAGCGTTGATTTCGTGCAGCCGTTCGAGAAAATGTCCGCCGCTGATCGCCTCAGAGACAAGGCGGTCGGGCTGGGCCTGCGCGAAGTGATCACCAACTCCATGCAGGATGCGCAGCGTGCTGCGTACGGCGGGAGAGAGGCGGTGAGGATCCTGAATCCGCAGAACCAGGACATGGTGGTCCTGCGGACAAGCCTTGTGCCCGGGATGCTGGATGTCGTGGCGAGGAACATCCGCTCAAGTATCTTTGATATGCGACTGTTTGAGATAGGGCACACATTTGCTTTGAGCAGGCCCGGTGAGGCCACTCTCGTTGAGAACTACCTTGAAGAGGAGCGTATTGGCATCCTTCTGACGGGAACCGCCGAGTCGGGACATTGGTCGCGTGCTGCCAGAAGTGTTGATTTTTTTGACATGAAGGGGCTCGTTGTGGGCTTGCTCCAGGCGCTTGCACTTGACAAATGGCGTCTAATTTCTTATTCTACCGCGGATGGTTTAACCGATGACGCCCTAGCCCTTGAAATTCAAGGAAGTTATATCGGTCACTTTGGCAGGGTTCGAGGTGAGGTTCTGAAGTTCTTTGGTATTGAGCAGGACGCATATGTTGCCGAGTTTGCGCTCGGGCCGCTCGCGGGGAGGGCAGGCAGGCCTTTTGAGCCGCTTCCTCGTTACCCGCGTGTCAGGAGGGATGTAGCGTTTGGGGTGCGGCAGGACATGCCGGCCGGTGCCATCGTGGATGTTATCCGGGAATCCGCCGGAGAACTTCTGCAGACGGTCGACGTGTTTGATGTCTATGAGGGTGCAAACCTGGCGCCTGGCACAAAGAGTCTTGCCTTCACGCTCGAGCTTCTTTCGCGGGAAGGCACGCTGACGGAAGGGGAGATCGAAGCCGTCCTGCAACGAGTGATTCATCGTGTGCAGGAGGATTGTGGGGCGACGCTACGAGGAGTTAAGGCGTAACACAGGACCGCCATGGACAACGGTACCAGCGTGGAACAAGCACCCGTCCCGACACCGGCTATACAAGCCGTGGACACGCGGGCGATAGAATCCGCCCTCAAGGGGTTGTGGGAACGCGTGCGCCTCGCGGGCGAGCTCGTTCAGCAGCTTCGTGAGGAACGGCAGGCGCTGTTGTCACAGGTCGAGCAGTTGCGCGGCGATGTCCAACACTTGCAGGAAGATCTGGGACGCAAGGATCAGCTGTTGAAGAAATCCCAGGCGGAACGGCTCCAACCCTCCTCGTCGGGGGACGGCATACCGCTTTCCAACGGAGAGCGGGAAGCGCTGGCGCGGAAGGTGAAGGAACTGCTGGTGAAGATCGACGCGTATCTCTGATGCGGTGGATGGTGATCACACATGACAACGGATAAAAAGAGCATAAAAGTTCGGATCTTCGGCTCCGAGTATCCCCTCAGGGGCGAGAGCGAGGAATTCACGCGGCGTGTGGCGACCTATGTGGATGAGATGATCAACACGATCCATGGGAAAATACCTGAACAACCCACGCTCACGGTCGCCGTTTTGTCCGCTCTGAATATCACGGAAGATCTTTTTAAGGAGCGCGAGCGCGCGCGTGCGGTCTCCGCGACGGTCGAACATGAAATCGACCTGATGACGAATCACCTGGATAGCATTCTGCGCGCACCCTGACTGTTCTTTGGTATCGTTGTCTGTTGTGTGACGTTCGGATTGAAAGAATCCGCACCGTCAACCGTTTCAAAACACAAATAAAGAACCAACACTTGTAGTCTAGGGAGCCCGACTCATGGGCGTCGATTACAGGCCTCATCCCGCTCACGCGGGATACTTGCGATGACCTCCGTTTCGACGGAGCGAGCGAGTGTGTGGACGTAAGAGACGCTCAGGCGAGCACCCACTGTGTCGGAAGGGTTCTTTACTTCGTGCCTTCCTGAACGGTTGCGCTGTGCGGATTTTTTATTGTTTTTCCCGGAAGCTCATGAGACGTAGAACGATGGAGGAGGTATGGATCTCGCGTTATCACTGCCCCTGGTGCTCATTGCGGCCGCTGTAGCGGGGTTCGCCGGCGGGTGGTTCCTGTCTACACAGACCAGCAAGCGCAAGGTCAGCACGGCAAAAGAGGAAGCGCGCAAGCTTCTGACCGACGCCGAAAAAGAAGCGGACACGCTGAAGCGGGAGAAGCTTCTCGAAGTGAAGGATGAGTGGTACCAGAAGAAGAAGGATTTCGATGCGGATGTGCAGAGCAAACGCAGCAAGCTTGCGGCCCAGGAGAAAGCCCTTGAGGTGCGGGAGGAGAACATCGACCGGAAAGTCGAGCTCCTGGGGCGCAAGGAACGCGAACAGAACAATCTGAAGCGCTCCCTCGATGAACGGATCCGGACGCTCGACACGCGGCAGGGCGAGCTCGAACGGCTGCTGCATGAAGAGAACCAGCGCCTGGAACGTCTCTCCGGCTTGAGCCGCGACGAGGCCAAACGACAGCTGATCGAAAACCTCACGAATGAGGCGCGGTCCGAGGCAGCGCTCCAGCTCAAGGAGATACGCGACAACGCGCGTGACGAGGCGAAACGCGAAGCCCAGAAATTAATCGTGCAGGCGATCCAGCGCACCGCCGCAGATCATTCTGTGGAAACGACGGTGAGTGTCCTGAACATCCAGAGCGATGAAATGAAAGGGCGCATCATCGGGCGGGAAGGGCGCAATATCCGGGCATTCGAAGCAGCCACCGGCGTCGACGTCATCGTCGATGATACCCCCGAGGCCGTCATCCTCTCCGCGTTCGATCCGTTCCGCCGCGAAGTCGCCCGCATAGCCCTCGAACGGCTCATCGCGGACGGCCGCATCCACCCGGCCCGGATCGAAGAAGTCGTGGAAAAGGTGCGCGGAGAACTGGAAGAAGAAGTCCTGAAAGTCGGGGAAAATACCCTGCTCGAGGTCGGCCTCCACGGCGCACACAAAGAGATCCTCCGGCTGATCGGCAAAATGAAGTACCGTTCCAGCTACGGCCAGAACATGCTGCAACACAGCATTGAAGTGGCGTTCCTCACCGGTGCCATGGCGGGCGAACTGCGGTTGGATGCGATGCTCGCGAAGCGGGCCGGTCTTCTGCACGACATGGGCAAGTGCGTGGACAAGTCCGTCGAGGGCCCGCATGCGCTCCTGGGCTACGAACTGGCAAAGAAATATGGGGAACATGCGATCGTGGCCAATGCCATCGGGTCTCATCATGAGGACATCCCGATGGAATCACCTATCGCGGCCCTGGTGCAGGCGGCGGATGCCATCAGCGGTGCCCGACCGGGCGCCCGGCGTGAATCCGTGGAGGGATATGTGAAGCGCCTCGAGAAGCTGGAGGAACTGGCCCAGGGATTCCGCGGCGTCTCAAAAACCTATGCCATACAGGCGGGGAGAGAAGTCCGGGTCGTCGTGGAACAGGATAAGGTCGATGACGTCCGGGCCGACCAGCTCGCTCATGACATCTCCCAGAAAATTCAACGCGAGATGGAGTATCCCGGACAAATCAAGGTGACGGTCATCCGGGAATACCGCTCGGTTGCCTATGCGAAATGATCGCGGTTACCTGCGCGTGGGGGTGACCGGAGGAATTGGGGCAGGGAAGAGCGAGGTCTGTGCCTTGTTCGCCGGACGCGGAAGGGTCGTGCTCTCCGCCGACCGGGTTGCGCGCGAGATGATGGAATCCGATCCGGCGATCGTGAGCGGCGTGCGACGGTTGTTCGGCGCAGAGGCGTATCATCCCGACGGCACGCTGAACCGGGAGTTCGTTGCGCACGCCATCTTCGGCGATCCGCGCCAGCGAAAGCAGCTTGATGCGATGGTGCATCCGCCCGTGATCAACTCGTTGTTGCATACTCTGGACACTCTTCCCCCGGAACAGCGCGCTCCGTACACGATTGTGGAAGCGGCGTTGTTATACGAGAGCGGGATGCACAGGTCTCTCGATGCGGTGATCGTGGTGCATGCGTCCGAAGCACTACGCGTTGAACGGTTGTTGAAACGGGAAGGGTCTTCCCGTGCGGAAATCCTCAAACGCTTCCGCGCGCAGCTTCCGGCCGGGGAAAAGCGCGAGCTGGGGGATTTCGTGATCCTGAATGAGGGCTCTCTCGCTTCGCTCAGGGAAAAAGTCGTGTTTTTTGACATGTTGCTTACGAGAATGGCCGGTTGATTCTCAGAATTTTTCTCATTACGTTTTCACGAGGTTGCATCCTGTGAACATTACCATCACCACTGAGGGAGGTTTTGTATGAAGAAGACGCTCGTGGTCGTTCTTGTTCTCGCGGTAGCATGTGGAACTGCCATGGCAGGCGACAATGCCAAACCGATCACCAAGGCCGGAAATACCGCGCTGATGTTTGATCTGGGCGGCCTGGCCTCGTTGAGTGCAGACAACTACCAGGGTGGTTTGGGAGCAAAGTACTACATCTCGAACGGATTTGCAGTACGCGTTGGCCTCGGCTTCAATTCGAGCAGCACCACCACGAAGAACCCAACGGATCCGGTGCCGGCAACGCAGCTCTCGGAGAGCAAGTACTCCGCACTGAGCTTCACCGTCGCTCCGGGAATTCAGTACAACGTTGCCAGTTCCGCAGCGGTGGTCGCGTATGTGGGCGCGCAGGTCGCGTTCACCATGGGAAAACAGGAGCGTGATGGAAACGCGAACAGCTTCACCGTCGGATTCACGAAGGACAACAAGTACAAGGAATCCACCTCCACATTCGGCGGCGCAGCGTTCGTCGGCGTGGAATGGTTCGCCTGGGACAATATCAGCCTTGCCGGCGAATACCGTTTCAGCTTCTCGTCCACGACGGGAGATGCGGAATCGACGGCTGGCACGACCTCGACGAAGGTGGATGCGCCCTCGACGACGGCGTTCGGGATCGGCTCCGGCAACGCGGCAGCCCTGACGCTCTCGGTGTTCTTCTAGACCGCACAGTTCCTGCTCCACAACAGGGCGGCCGGCTTCCGGTCGCCCTCTTTCTTATCTCCACGGACGAACATGACACAGCGTTTCGATGTCCTCGTGATCGGCACAGGAATCGCCGGCCTCTCCTACGCCCTCAAGGCCTCGCAGTTTGGCACTGTCGCTGTGGTCACCAAAAAGGAGCGCGCCGAGTCCAACACCAACTACGCCCAGGGCGGCGTGGCAGCCGTGATGTCCCAGCTGGATTCCTTCGACCTTCACGTTAAAGATACGCTGAGTACGGGCGTGGGACTGAGTCACCCCGATGCCGTCGAGACCATGGTCAGGGAAGGTCCGGACCGGTTGAAAGAGCTTATCCAGATCGGTGCGCAGTTCACGTATGTGGACGGCAAGCTGGATTTGGGCAGGGAAGGCGGACATTCGACCCATCGCATCGTCCATGCCCGGGATTTCACCGGGAAGGAGATCGAAAGGGCACTCCTCCACGCCGTTTCGATCAACCCCAATATCCGGGTCTTTGAAGATCATGTGGCCCTGGAACTGATCACGGAACACCATGTCCGCACTTCGCCTGCCTTCCGCCCCGCAGGCCCGATCCACTGCTGGGGGGCCTACGTCCTGAATATCGTCGACAAACGTGTGGATACCTTTCTGTCGCGCGTGACGTTGCTTGCCACGGGCGGCCTCGGTCAGGTGTACGTTCACACCACAAATCCTCCCATTGCCACGGGAGACGGCGTGGCCATGGCCTGCAGGGCAGGTGCCACGATCGCCAACATGGAATTCATTCAGTTCCACCCGACGACCCTCTTCAACTCCGGCTCGCCGTCGTTTCTGATCTCCGAGGCCGTCCGGGGATTCGGCGCCAAGCTGAGAGCGGCAAATGGGGAAGAATTCATGCATCTCTACGACCCCCGGAAAGAACTTGCTCCGCGGGACATCGTCGCGTACGCCATCGACACTGAGTTGAAGAAACGGGGGGATGACCATGTTCTGCTGGATCTCAGGCATCTGCCGGCCGCCGAAGTCCAGGATAAATTCCCGCATATCTACACGACCTGCCTGCAGAAATTCAAACTTGATATCACCAGCGAGCCCATCCCCGTGGTTCCTGCCGCGCACTATTCCTGCGGCGGGGTCATGACCGACATCAACGGCCGAACAAGCGTGGCCGGCCTGTATGCTGCCGGCGAGGTCAGCATGACGGGCGTTCACGGCGCAAACCGGCTCGCAAGCAACTCACTGCTTGAGGCGCTTGTGTTCTCCGACCGCGCGGTGCGCGCCAGCGAGTCGTACCTGCGCGATGCTCCCGCGGATGTCCCTCAGGTCGAACCATGGGATGATAGCGACACCCTGAACAGCGAAGAGTGGATTCTCGTCGCGCACAATCGCCGGGAAATCCAACAGCTCATGTGGGACTATGTCGGGATCGTCCGCTCGGATCTGCGTCTCGAACGTGCCCTCCGGCGGATGGAGCTCATGAGAGGGGAAGTAGAGGAGTTCTACAAGCGGACCAAGGTATCGGAGGGGTTGATCTAACTCCGCAACATCGCCCTCTGCGCCCTGCTCATCATCCAGTGTGCGCGCATGCGCAAAGAGAGCCGCGGGCTTCACGTCACGACCGATTACCGCAATCGGGACGATTCGCGGTTCCTGCACGACACCATCCTCTCGTAGGCCCGCCCTCCGCCCGTTACCTTGACTCTAGGGGCCAAAATGGATATATTTTTGCATGTCACACGCGACGCGCACTTCCGTCAAGACTCACCAGCAAGTCGAAAATGCCCACTATCGCAAGACAACACTGGATAATGGTATCCGTGTTGTCAGCGAAAACATCCCACACGTGCGCTCTGTTTCGCTTGGCATCTGGGCGAACGTCGGCTCCCGGGATGAGGCCCCGGCCGAGAATGGCATCAGCCACTTCCTGGAACACATGGTATTTAAGGGGACGAAGCACCGGAATGTGCGGGAAATCGCGCAGAGCCTCGAGTCGTTGGGGGGATACCTGAATGCCTTTACCACGAAGGAACAGACCTGCTTCTATGCCCGGGTCCTGGATTCGGACATCGGACAGGCGATGGACGTCCTCGCCGACATCCTGCTGAACGCGACCTTTGAGAAACGGGAGATGGAGCGGGAGAAGCTGGTCGTCATCGAGGAATTGAAGAACGCCGAAGACGACCCCGAAGACATCATTCACGACTACTTTGAACGCTCCATTTTTCCGGAGCACTCGCTCGGCTTTCCCATTATCGGCACGGAAGAAAACGTCCGTCAATTCAGACGTGAGCATCTGCGGTCGCACGTCGCAGAGCATTTCCTCCCGTCCCGGCTGGTTATATCAGCGGCGGGCCACGTGGACCATGACATGCTCGTCCGGCTTGTCTCCCGCTATTTCCGCCGCCTGCGCCCCCAGAACGGGGATCAGACCAGAATCGCCGGCCCGGTGCGCTCGGGCAAAGGAACCATGGTGGAGTACGCCCGCCCGATCAATCAGGCACATGTTTGTCTGGGCACGCTGGCGTACAGCGTTTCTCATCCCGACCGCTACACGTTGATGCTCGCCAATGCGCTCCTGGGCGAAGGCATGAGTTCCCGCCTCTACCAGACCATTCGCGAGAAACATGGGCTTGCGTACACCGTCTATTCTTTTGTCAATTTGCTGAGCGACACAGGGGTTTTCGGGGCGTATCTGGGGACGGATCGCAAGAACGTCCGCGCCGCAATCGATCTGGTGTACCACGAACTCGACAAACTCAAAAAGCGCCCGGTCCCGATGACGGAGATGCAGCGCACGAAATCGCAGATCAAAGGGACCATGATGCTGGGACTGGAAAACATGTCCGGCAGAATGATCCGGCTGGGAAGCGCCGAACTCTATGTCGAGCAGTATGTCTCCCTGGATTCCATTCTGCAGCGTGTGGATGCGGTTACGCCAGAGGATATCCAACGGGTAGCAAACGATCTTTTTGTTGAAGACAGGTTTTCCGCCGTGATCATCAAGCCTTCCTGAACACTCGTTCATCCATGATAACACTACACGATCTTAATCCTCATCTCCTGCAGGCACAGTACGCCGTCCGTGGGCCGATCGTTCAACGGGCTCAGGAACTCGAAGTGCAGGGGAGGAAAATCATCTACTGCAACATCGGGAACCCGCAGGCGCTCAAACAGAAGCCCCTCAGCTACCTGCGTCAGGCCCTGAGTCTCCTGGAGAATCCCTCACTGCTGGATCACCCCGCCGTGCTCAAGGAGTATCCGGAAGACATCGTTTCGCGCGTTCGTGAAATCCTCCGGTGTCATCCGCACGGGACCGGGGCGTACACGCAGAGCCCGGGCATTCCCTTCATCCGGCAGGCCGTTGCGGAGTTCATTACTAGGCGGGATGGCGTCCCCGCCGACAAAGAGCACATCATCCTCACCGATGGCGCGAGCAAGGGTGTTCAGGCAGTCCTCCTGGCGCTCCTCAAGAACCCGAATGACGGGGTGATGATTCCCATTCCCCAGTATCCGCTCTACAGTGCGACGCTTGCGCTGCACGGGGGACGGCAGGTGGGGTACTTCCTGGACGAGCAGAACCGATGGCAACTGAATGAGCAAATCCTGACGCAGAGTCTGGAGAAGGCCACAGCCAAAGGGACGCATCCTGTCGCGCTCGTGGTGATCAATCCCGGGAATCCCACGGGTGCGGTCCTTTCCCGCGACAACGTGGAGATGATCGTCCGGTTTGCGCGTACGCACTCGCTCTCCATCATTGCCGATGAGGTGTATCAGGAAAACGTGTATGACCGGACGGCCCGATTCCATTCGTTCACGAGGGTCATGGGAGAAGGCGGGGTGCGCGACGTCTCGCTCTTCACTCTTCATTCCGTGTCGAAGGGTTTCCTGGGGGAATGCGGCCACCGGGGGGGGTATTTGGAAATGCGTAACATCCCGGATGATGTGCTCGGACAGTTCATCAAGTTGCAGTCGATCAGCCTGTGCGCCAACGTGAGCGGACAGATGGCGACCTATTTCATGGTAGCCCCGCCGAAACCGGGGGATGCCAGCTACGAGACCTACGTCAGAGAACGGGATGCCATCCTTGCGGCACTCAAGCGCAAAGCGGAGATCCTCGGGAACGGCGTGAATGCCATCAAGGGGATGTCCGTGGATATTCCGCAGGGCGCAATGTACGCCTTCGTGCGCTTCGAACTGCCGCCGGAGCCCGGCGTGAATACCGCTGCCATGAGCGCGGAGGAACGGGAGAACTATGAGGCCCGTCGCGACTCGGCCTATTGTCTTGCTCTGCTCGAGGAAACAGGGATCTGTGTGGTCCCGGGATCCGGCTTCGGGCAGAAAGCCGGCACGTTCCACTTCCGGACCACGTTTCTCCCACCTCAGGATGAGATCGAGAGCCTCGTGCAGCGATTGAAAACGTTCCATGAACAGTACGTTCACGCACTGGGAAAAGCCTGACATGATCACCTTCACGATAGACGGGAAATCGCTGCAGACGGAAGAGGGTCGTACGATCATCGAGGCGGCGCGGGAACACGGCATGGACATCCCCCATTTCTGTTGGCACCCGAAACTGTCCATGTCCGGCAATTGCCGCATGTGTCTGGTCGAGGTTGAAAAGCTTCCCAAACTGGTGATCGCCTGCGGGACGAAGGTCGTCGAAGGGATGGTGGTCCATACCGGCACGCCACGGGTCATCAATGCGCGTGAAGCGGTGATGGAGTTTCTCCTCATCAACCATCCGCTGGACTGTCCGATCTGTGATGAAGCCGGGGAGTGCAAGCTCCAGGACTATGCGTACAAGCACAGCGTAGGATACAGCAGGTTCAATGAGGACAAGCAGCACAAGCCGAAGCGTGTCGAGCTGGGTCCGCATGTCATGCTGGATACGGAACGGTGCATCATGTGCTCCCGGTGCGTCCGGTTCTGCGCGGAGATCGCGCAGGCGCCCCAGCTCACCTTCACCCAACGCGGGGACCATGTGGAGCTCACCACGTTTCCCGGCGAGCCGCTGGACAATCCGTACGCGATGAACACCATCGACATCTGCCCTGTGGGGGCATTGACGAGCCGGGAATTCCGGTTCCGGGCCCGCGTGTGGGAAATGTCCGCAACCGACACCATATGCCCCGGCTGTGCGCGGGGTTGCTCGATGCATTCCTGGGTGCGCAACAACGAGATCCTCCGTCAGACCCCGCGCTACAATCCGGATGTCAATGACTACTGGATGTGCGACAGGGGGCGCCTGGAGACCTTCAAGCATGTGAATGCCGACACCCGCATCAAAACGCCGATCGTCCGGAAAGATGGCGAGACGATAGAGATGGCGTGGGACGAAGCTATTGCGCGGATCGCGTCGGAGTTCCGCGTCTTCCGCAAAGCGGAGATAGCAGTCTTCGGGTCTGCGTTTGCGACGAACGAAGACAACTTCCTCCTGCAAAAATTCGCCCACGAGGTTCTCGGGACCAAGCACGTTGCCGTGTTGCCGCATGTCGTTCCTGGCGACGAAGATGCGCTGCTCATCCGGGCGGACAAGACGCCGAACTGGCGGGGCGCCGTGGCGGTCGGGATGGCCAACCCGGGCGGCCTGGACGTCATTCTGAAGAAGATACGCGAGGGCGAGATCAAGGCCGCGTACGTCGTCGAGGACAACATCGCCAGCGATCCGGCCATCGCAGCCGTGCTCCCGCGCCTGGATTTTCTGGTGGTGCATGCGACCAACGAGAACGAGACCACGCGCCTGGCCGATCTGGTCCTTCCCGCTGCCTCCTTCGCCGAGCGGCACGGCACCTTCACGAATTTCGAGGGCCGCGTGCAGCGCATCAGGCCTTCAGTGACCACCCTGGACCAGGACCGGGCATCGGACGGTCTGGCCATGAGCCGGCTGGACCGGTTCGGCACATCCTTTGACCGGTGGGGGCGGGGGACGAAACTGGACGCCCGGCCGAGCTGGAAGATCATCACGGCAATCGCGTCGGTGATGGGCTTCAAATACCGCTACGCGAAGGCCGAAGACGTCTTTGCCGAGCTTGCGTCCACCGTCGAAGCCTTCAAAGGCATGACCTACAGGTCTATCGGTAATCGCGGGGCGCTCCTTGCTGCTCCGCATGAACAACACGTGCGTACCTGATCACCGCTCCGGAAGAGAGTACACGGTATGGACTTCATCTTCATTTCGCTCGTCAAGATCATCCTGGTGCTGTTGATCATTCTGACGACCGTGGCGAACCTGGTGTACATGGAACGGCGCATCAGCGCGTTCATTCAGAACCGGATCGGCCCGAACAGGGTAGGGCCGTGGGGTCTGCTCCAGGCCCCCGCCGACGTCCTGAAGCTCTTCATCAAAGAGGATATCGTCCCGACGCAGGCACACCATTTTGTGCACACGCTGGCCCCGATCGTCTCCATTACCGTCGCTCTGAGCACCTTCGCCGTCGTTCCGTTCGGTGACACGATCACGCTCTTCGGGCAGGAGGTGAAGCTGATGATCGCCGACGCAAACGTCGGCATCCTGTATATCCTCGCAATGACTTCCATGGGCGTGTACGGTTTGACGCTGAGCGGGTGGGCATCGAACAATAAATACTCGCTGCTCGGCGGGCTTCGGTCATCGGCACAGATGATCAGCTACGAGCTCTCCATGGGACTGGCCGTTGTAGGGGTAATCATGATAGCGGGGACACTGGAGCTGGACAGGATCGTCGAGCTGCAGGCCGATTGGGCCTGGAACATCCTCCTGACGCCTCTGGGCTTTCTTATCTTCCTCGTGGCCTCGTTCGCAGAGACCAACCGCCTCCCGTTCGACCTGCCGGAAGCAGAGCCCGAGCTGGTGGGGGGGTACCACACTGAATACACCGGCATGAAATTCGGCACGTTCTTTCTGGCGGAATATGCCAACATGATCACGTCCAGCGCCATCATTGTCACGCTCTTTCTGGGGGGATGGCAGATTCCATACGCGCACTACCTGGGGCTGCCTCCCATCTGGCTGAGCATTCTGCAGGTCGTGGCCTTTGTGCTGAAGGTGGCTGTCATGCTGGTCTTTTATATGTGGGTGCGTTGGACGCTTCCACGCTTTCGCTATGACCAGTTGATGAACCTGGGATGGAAAGTCATGCTGCCGCTGGCCCTGGTGAACGTCTTCATCACCGGCGGGTGGCTGCTTGTCTTCGGCCGGTAGTCAGGGCGATTCGGCGATCAAGAGGAGAATACGCGGTTATGCAAAAGGGCAATGGCACGGTAACACGGCAGGTACGGCACAAGGATCTGTCGCTTTTCCAGCGTACCTACATCCCGGAAGTGGTAAAGGGGATGGTGCTCACGCTGCGCCACTTCTTCAGGCCCAAGTTCACGCGCCAGTATCCTGAGGAGCGCTGGAATCCGCCTTCGTCGTTTCGCGGAAGGCCCGTGCTTGTGGAGGAAGCCGGCGTGGAGCGCTGCGTCGCCTGCGGCCTGTGCGCGCGTGTGTGCCCGGCGCTTGCCATTGAAGTGCAGGCGGCGGAAACCGAACAGGTGAAAGAACGGTACCCTGTACGTTTCGAGATCAACATGCTGCGCTGCATCTTCTGCGGCTTCTGCGAGGAGGCGTGTCCGGAAGAAGCCATTGTCATGAGCGACGAATACGAGTTGGCCTTCACCAATACAGAGGATGCAATCTTCGGTAAAGATCGGCTTCTGATGTCAACGGACCGTTTGAGAACGCGTCTGGAGTTTCTCCGTAAGGCCCGTTAGCCCGGGAGAGTCGCCGGTACCGCTGCTGATGGGCGCCCTCCGGACCCTGGACAGAAAGTCCCATGGAAACAATCTGGCTCGAAGTCGTCGGCATCCTGTTGCTCATCCTGCTGGTCGGATTTTTCTCCGCGGCTGAAGTCGCGGTATTGTCCACGCGCAAGAGCCGCATGCAGGAGCTCGCGGACGAGGGCAACATCTCCGCGGCCACCATCCTTGCTTTCCTGAACGACCCCGAACACTTCCTTGCCACGATTCATGTCGGGAATATCTTTTCCCTGATCCTCGCCTCTGTCCTCGGAGGGATCCTCGGCTTCCAGGTGCTGGTCCCGGCGCTGGAGCAAAGCACGACTCCCTGGATCGTGAACGGGAGCAACTGGATCTCGCTGGTGTTGATCGTGGTGACCATCGGCTCGGCGGTCGTCGTGGTCGGGGAGCTCGTCCCCAAATCCCTCGCATTACGTTCCGCGGAGAAGGTGGCGCTCGCTCTTGCCGGACCGTTGCGGGTGTTCTCCACGCTCTTTCGTTATCCCGCCCGATCGCTTGCCTTCGCCAGCAACCTCGTCCTGCGTCCCTTCAAAGACCGGACGTCGTTCACGGAGTCCCGGATCTCCGAAGAAGAGTTCAAGCTGATGCTGGAAGAGGGAACGAAGTCCGGTGTGATCGACAGAACGGAACATCAGCTCATCTCCAGCATCTTTGAGTTCACAGACACCACCGTCAAGGAAATCATGGTCCCCCGTCCCGATGTCGTCGCACTGAACGTCGATACCCCTCGGGACGCCATCGTGCGCGTGGTGCTGGAGGAAGGGTATTCCCGCATGCCCGTCTACAGGGAAACCATCGACCACATCCTGGGGATTGTGTACTCCAAAGACCTGCTTGGACTGATCGAATACCGCAATGTCTTCGTTCTGCAGGATGTCCTCCGTCCGCCGTATTTTGTGCCCGAGAGCATGAAGATCTCGGAGCTCATGCGCGAGCTGCAAACGCGCAAGCTCCACATGGCCGTGGTCACCGATGAGTTCGGGGGCACGGAGGGGATCATTACGATGGAGGACATTATCGAGGAGATCGTGGGAGAGATCCACGACGAGTATGACGAGGAGATCAAGGATATCGAGCTCGCGGCGGACGGGAGCTATCTCATCAACGGCCGTCTCCCCATCAGCGATTTCAATGAGCGCTTTCACTGCGAAATTCCGGAGTCTGCGGGTTATGACACGGTCAGCGGGTTTCTGTACAAGCTGACGGGACGGATTCCGGATCTGCATGAAGAGATTGCGCACAAGCAGCTGCACTTCACCATCGTCCGCAAGAGCCAGCGCAGAATCCGGCTGGTAAGGGTCAGAATCCGGCAACAGGCATGACGGCTATCGTGTCGGACGCTCGCTTGCCACACTGCTCCGTCATCATCGCCACGTGGAACACCCGCGGGCTTGTCGAGGATGCGCTCGACTCGCTCTTCCGGCACAACCCGGCTGACTCCATGGAAGTCATCGTGGTGGACAATGCATCCACGGACGGGACCGCGGAGATGATCCGGGAAAAATTCCCGCGGGTTGTCCTCTTGTGCGAGGAGAGAAACACGGGCTACGCGCCGGCGACCAACAGGGGAATCCGCATGGCCACGGGACGTCACATCCTCCTGCTGGGGAGTGATACCGTGGTCAGGAAGGACACGCTGTCGGTCCTTGCCGGCTACCTGGATACGCATCCCGACGTCTCAGCCGTCGCATGCCGGCTGATGAATCCCGACGGAACACCTCAGATGTCCTGCCGTCGTTTTCCCCGGGTGCGTGATGCGATTGCCACGTACCTATCGTGGCACTTTCTGACCGGTTGGTACACGATGAAGGGATTTGACTTCTTCAAGACGCAGGAGGTGGAACAGCCGGCCGCGACCTGCCTTATGGTGCGGCGGGGCGAGCTTGTCCGACTGCAGGGCTTTGACGAAGCGTACACGGTCCTCTACAACGACGTGGATCTCTGCAGGCGCCTTCGGAAGATCGGCGGGCGGATCGTGTACAACGCAGAAACGGAAGTGTTGCACCACGGCAGCAGCACGACCCGGTCGGCGCCCCCGGCGCTTCGGCTTGAAATGTATCGGAACATCCTCCGTTACTTCTCCCGGTATCACGGGACGGTCGCTCGGTGGCTTCTGACGCCGGTGCTCATGATGCGCTACCTTGCCGCTACGCGGAGTCCGGCGGCGATTCGCCTTATCTCCTTGAAATCGGAGGGATGGCCCGGATGATCGGAGAAGAAATCCGCGCTCGCGTGTTTCGCGACACGACCCGCCTGTACCTGGACTATCCGCAACACATTGTGGCGCGCCCGTTAATCCGGTTTGTCCGGAAACATGCCGGCAGCAGGATCCTGGACCTTGGCTGCGCCACGGGAAATT
>JADLEA010000261.1 GCA_020846365.1 Bacteroidota bacterium | reverse complement strand
TCTGTTTTCCCAGCAGCGCGATCAGAAACATGACGGGTGCGGTGCCGATGCCAAACCCGAGCATGAAAACCACGCCCTGCAGGGTTCCTCCGGTCGTGAGCGCAGCCGCGAGCGCAAGGTAGACGAGCCCGCACGGCAGAAGTCCGTTGACCAGTCCAAGGAGGAACAAGGCGACAACCGAAGAGCGACGGAGGAGCGTCCCGATTGCGCGCTGCACGGGGGCTGCAAGGCGTTCCAGGAGAAACGCGCCGGCACGAATGCGCTTCAAGAGCGCGGGGGCAACGGCGGCGACAAGGAGGATCACGCCGAGAATGACGGAGACTGTTTGTTGAGCCCCGGCCGCGAACAGCTTCTCCCCGACAAGCCCGGCAAATGCGCCCAGCAGTCCGTAGGTCACCACCCTCCCGAGGTTGTACATCAGCCGGCCCGTGATGAACCGTGCACGGCCCGTCTTGGGCACAGGAAGCGCAAGGGCCAACGGTCCGCACATGCCCGCGCAATGTACGCTACCCAACAACCCGACCACAAAGCCCGCAAAGAATTCCATTATTGCACCATGAACGGCCGTTCGAAGTAGTAGTCCTCCCCGCGCATCGCCCACTGAACCTGCAGCCGCCAGAGGCCCGGCAGTAACGAGGATGTCGGGATGAGCTGCTGCCACGCGCTGTCAGGCCTGACGGGGATTGTGCGATCTGCGGAGTGATCGGCCGGTCTGTACAGAAGGATCTGTCCGGCGATCTCCGATTGCGGCACCGTCCGCGGGAATTGCATGCGCACCTGTTGATTGCCGATCGAGCATTCCACCGCAGACCCCAACGCGAGCGTCCTCTCCGACGCCTCGATGCGCTCCTGAAAGCGGAGCTCCTTCTCGTAGTACGAATCGGTGACCAGCGGAACGTCCTGGGACATGAGATATCCCGTCACGCCCAGCATCACGGCAACGAACAGCACAAACACCGTCACGATGCCCATTCCCCATCTGCTTTTCCGCGCCTTCTGCATCATGGTCTCCGCACCGGTCCGAGGAATGAGGTGTGAAGCTGTTCGACCAGCACCGTGTCGGCATAGAGGCCAAGGGTAAGGGGGGTCGAGAGAGCGCGGATCTGCGACGGGGCAAGGAAAATCAGGACCTTGGTCTCGGCCACTCCCTGAGCGGCTACATGCAGTGGCCCGGCGGCCAATCGGAGCTCGCCCTCCGGAGAAAGCAACTTCACGTTGAGCGGGACGTCGTCAAACGTCTTGTTGAGCACTTTCAGATCGTAGACGTTGCTGATCCGCCCGTCGGTCTGTTCCTGGAACAGCATCCCCGGGGTGCGAAGAATGGTCGCGTCCAGGGGGGTGCGTTGTATGAGCAGGAACGTCAACAAGCCCGACAGCAGCACGAGCACGACTGTATAGCCGGTCACCCTTCCCGTCCAGCGGAAGCCGATGCGTTCCGCGATCGCGCGAGCCGAGGCATACCGGATGAGGCCGCGGGGTTTCTGAATCCGGTCCATGATGATATCGCAAGCATCGATACAGGCGGTGCAGTTGACACACTCCAGTTGGGTTCCGTTGCGGATGTCGATTCCGGTCGGACAGACATCCACGCATTGACGGCAATCGATGCAATCGCCATCGGTGCGTTCCCGCCCGCGGCGGAGTTTCCCCCGCGGCTCACCGCGCACATGGTCATAGGCGATTACGACGGAGTTTGCGTCAAGCAACACGCCCTGCAGTCTTCCGTACGGGCAGACCAGAATACAAGCCTGTTCGCGGAACCAGAGGAAGATCCAGGTGAAGAGCACGGAGAATCCCGCGACCGCCCCGAACGCAGCCAGGTGCCTGGCCGGCGGATCGTTGACGAGCTTCCAGAGTTCGTCTATCCCGACGATATACGCGAGCAGCGTGTTGGCGATAACAAACGAGAGCGCAACGTAGAGGACGTATTTTGTTCCTTTCCGGAGGATTTTGTCGCCGTTCCAGGGAGCCAGGTGCAGGCGACGCTGTGCGCGATGGTCCCCTTCGATCCAGTAGTCGATCTTGCGGAACACCATCTCCATGAACACCGTTTGCGGACAGATCCAGCCGCAGAAGAGCCGCCCAAAGATGACGGTGAAAAGGATGATGAAGACGATCAGCGTGATGAGCGCGAGCCCGACAAGATAGAAGTCGTGCGGCCCGAACATCGTGCCGAAAAGTATCAGCTTTCGGTGCATGACGTCGAACAGCATGAACGGGTGGTGGTCGACCTTCAGGAAGGGGGTACCGAACAGGACGAGCAGCAGGATGGCACTTGCCACGACGCGTGCCCGGTGGAATCTTCCCTCAGGTTTTTTGGGGAATATCCAGCGTCGTTTGCCCTCCTGACTCACGATGGCCAGGGAATCGCGGAACGCTTCCTGTCCGCTCTCCGTACCGGTCGCCGAATCCGTCACGATGGCACCTTCACCGTATCGGGCGGCACATATAAGGTGCCTTCGGGTTTCTTCCCGTTCACCGGGTTCGTACCCTGCAGCGTGAGGACGAAACTGCCGATTTCCTGCATCTGCCTGGGCGTGAACACCAGCTGCCAGCTTATCATGCCCTTTGCGGGGACGCCCTGTTTGATCGTGGTGTAGATGTTCTTGATGCTTCCTCCGTGGATCCAGTACCGGTCGGTGAGGTTCGGGCCCACGATCCCCTCGCCGTGACTGCCGTGGCAGGAGACACAGTACTTCGCGTATTCCTCTCCACCCCGTTTGAGGGCCTGGGGATCGTCAAGGGGCGC
This sequence comes from Bacteroidota bacterium, assembly GCA_020846365.1. Classification (GTDB taxonomy): domain Bacteria; phylum Bacteroidota; class Ignavibacteria; order UBA10030; family UBA6906; genus JAGDMK01. The sequence goes on along the minus strand of JADLEA010000261.1, from coordinate 12,138 downwards.
AAGCGCGTTCTCGTCGATCGTGCCTTGCGCGGCCAGAAAGACGCGGCGTTGAACCTCCGCTGCGGCGACCTCGTCCTGATACTCCGCAAGCATCAGCTTCGAAGACCCGAACACGTGGTAGTCGAGCATGTACACGGCCGCGAAGAGGATTGTCGCGATGAACAGCGTGCTGAACCACGGGGGAATCCTGTTGTCCAGTTCGCGGATGCCGTCGAAGTCATGATCGAACTCTTCCGCGCGCGCCGTTGATCCCGTCAGCAGGTAGCGGCGGACCTGGGCAAACGAATTCGCCATCCGTTCCCGGTCTTCTGCGGGCAGAATAAGCGAGATCAGCACAACGAGGATCACCAGAACGGTCAGGAGTCCCGTGAGGAGCAGCGCGGTTTCCATACCGGAGACAAAGAGCAGCATGAGCGCGGCAGTGGCAATCATGGGGTCACCTCATCAGACTGTCCTGTTGTCGATACTTCGCAATCCAGGGGGAGCCGTTCGAGAATATGGATGGATGCGGGAGAGAGTCTCCATGCGCGCCAGATCACCGCGGCAAAGACCGCGATGGAGAGGCAGAGCGAGAGAATGCCCAGCAGGACGACGCCATCGAGCGATTTCAGGTATTCGGCGATCATGAGTGTGTTCCCTTATGGCTGCGGGGTGACTTTGATGTCGGTCCCCAGCCGCTGCAGATAGGCAATCAGGGCAATGATTTCTTTTTGCGGCTCCGCGGGAGCTCCTGCCGCGATCAACTCTGCCGCAATCTTTTCCGCCTGCAACCGGAGTTCCTCGGGAGCCCGGGTTTCGTACCCCGCAGCGTAGGGAACGCCCAGCGTGCGAAGCCCCGCAATCTTCGCGCCAAGAGAGCTGACGTCCAGATCGTCGGTGAGCAGCCAGGGATAGGCGGGCATGATGGATCCAGGCGACATGGAGGTGGGATCGTTCATGTGCAGATAGTGCCAGAAGTGGGGATACTTGCCACCCACCCTGTGCAGATCGGGTCCCGTGCGTTTCGAGCCCCACAGGAACGGGTGATCGTACACATACTCGCCGGCTTTGGAATACTCGCCGTACCGTTCGGTTTCCGACCGGAACGGTCGCACCATTTGTGAGTGGCAGGTGTTGCACCCTTCCCGTATGTAGATATCCCTCCCCTCGAGTTCCAGAGGAGTATAGGGCTTCACGCTGGCGATCGTGGGAATATTGGATTTCACCACATACGTCGGAATGATCTCGACCAGTCCGCCGATCAGGATAACGACAACGGCCAGGACGGCAAACTGAACGGGCCGCTTCTCAAGCCAGCGGTGCCGCGACTCTTTCTGGAGCGGGTCTTCCGGCCCGAGGGCAGGCGCCTGATGCTGTTCCTCAGCGACGAAGGATCCTTGCCTCGCGGTCTTGATCAGGTTGTAGATCATCAACACGACTCCGGCCAGATAGAGCGTACCCCCTACGGCGCGCACGAGATAGAGCGGAGAGATGCGCAGGACTGTTTCCAGAAAATTGGGATACACCAGCGTTCCCATCTCGGTGAATTGTTTCCAGAGCAGCGACTGGGTGAGGCCGGACGTGTACATGGCGACTGCATAGAACACGATACCCAGCGTGGAAATCCAGAAATGGATGTTGGCAAGCTTGCGGGAAAAGAGCTCCGTGCGCCAGAGGCGGGGAATCAACCAGTAGAGAATGCCGAACGTCAGGAACCCGTTCCATCCGAGGGCGCCGACATGCACGTGAGAGATGATCCAATCCGTGTAGTGCATGATGGCGTTGACATTTTTGAGCGACAGCATGGGGCCTTCGACGGTGGCCATTCCGTACGCCGTGACGGCAACAACCATGAATTTCAGCACGGCGTCCTCGCGCACCTTGTCCCAAGCGCCGCGCAAGGTCAGGAGACCGTTGATCATCCCTCCCCACGACGGCGCGAGCAGCATGATGGAAAATGCGGTGCCGAGCGACTGTGCCCAGTCGGGGAGCGCCGTATAGAGCAGATGATGGGGACCGGCCCAGATGTAGATGAAGATCAGCGACCAGAAGTGCACGATCGAGAGCCGGTACGAATAGACCGGACGGTTTGCGGCCTTGGGAAGAAAGTAGTACATCAGTCCCAGAAACGGCGTGGTGAGGAAGAAGGCCACGGCATTGTGCCCGTACCACCACTGCACGAGCGCGTCCTGTACGCCCGCGTACAGTGGATAGCTCTTGAGGAACGATACCGGGACTTCAAAGGAGTTCACGATATGCAGCACTGCGACCGTTACCACCGTGGCAATGTAGAACCAGATTGCCACGTACATATGCCGTTCGCGACGTTTCAGGATGGTCCCGAAGATGTTGATGATCAACACCACCCAGATCAGGGTGATGGCGATATCGATGGGCCATTCCAGTTCCGCGTACTCTTTGCTGGTGGTGAATCCCAGGGGCAGGGTCACGGCTGCCGAAAGGATGATTCCCTGCCAGCCCCAGAAATGGATCTTGCTGAGCAGACTGCTGAACATCGGCGTTTTACAGAGCCGCGGAAGCGAGTAGTAGATGCCCATGAAGATCGCATTGCCGACAAATGCAAAGATCACGGCATTCGTGTGAAGCGGTCGGATACGCCCGAACGTGGTGAAGGGAAGCCCCAGGTTCCACGAGGGGAACACCAGGTCAAACGCCACAAGCAACCCCACGAGCATTCCCACAAATCCCCAGATGACGGTGGCAAAGGCGAAGTTGCGGACGATCCGGTTATCGTACGCGAAGCTCTGTATCTCCATGGTCCCTCAGGTGCACTATGATGATGGATGATTGGACGTCTCTCGGCGATCCTTGCGATCGTCATCGAAGAGCATGCGCATTGCAGGCGTGTGCCGGTCCGTGAACTGGCCCGAGCGAACCGCCCAGAGAAATGCCGCCAGAAATCCCCCGGCCACGAGCATGCTGAATCCCAGCAGGATTGCCACGACGCTCATAGGAGATCTCTCTTTCTCGCAAGGGCTTGCAGGGTCAGGGAAGTAAACGCTACCACCGTGATGGAACTCACCGGCATCAGTATTGCGGCGATCACCGGAGAGAGCGCTCCACGCACGGCAAACGACAGACCGATCACATTATACAGTACAGAAATGGCATATGCCAGAAGCACAACGGTACGGCTCGACCGGGCGAACTTGAGGAACTCATCCAACCGGGTCAGACGGCTCCCGTCCAGTATGGCATCACAGGCCGGTGTGAAAGCTGTCGTATCGTCAGTCAGCGCCACACCGACATCCGCCTGTTTGAGAGCTCCGGCATCGTTGAGCCCATCACCCACCATCAACACTGCCTTCCCGCGCTGCTGCAGTGCCGCGATGAACGAAAGCTTGTCGGCCGGGCTCTGGTTGAAGTGCATGGGCACGCTCTCGCCGAACCGCTGCTTCAATGCTTCTCGCTCATGGTCGCTGTCGCCCGACAACAGCATCACGTCATACCGCTTCTGCAGGCGTCCCATGAGTGCTGACACGCCTTCACGGTAGCTGCCGGAGACGATGAAGCATCCGCGGGGTATGCCGTTGATCGACACGAACACGCGCAGTGACGGCTCCTGCGGCGGGAGGGCGACATCGCCTTCTCCCGAGCGGTCTCTTTCGAACGACGGAGCGTCAGGCCCACCCTCGGTGCCGGCCTCATTGGTTCCTTCGCGGCCAGGCACGGAAACGTGCTCTGGTGCGGCGGGGCTTGCAGTGAATTCGCGGGACCCCACTCTAATCGAGTCGGTACCGACGATCCCCAAGATCCCTTCGCCCGGGAATTCCTCATAGCTGCCGACGGGGACGGTATCGTCACATCGAAGACCATCGTATACCGCCCGGCTCAGGGGGTGGTGGGAATTCCGCACCAGTGAGCGGATTGCCCTCCGTTCCGTCATCGAGAGAGGGTCTCCGGCAAAACTCAACGCAGCGTCGTGAGCGCTTGTCAGCGTGCCCGTCTTGTCCAGGACCACCGTGTCGATCCTGCTCATGTGCTCGGCCACATCGGCGTTTTTCGCGTACAGCTTCCCTTTGCCGAATACCCGCAGTGCGGTGCCGAAGGCAAATGGCGTGGCCAGAGCAAGCGCGCAGGGGCACGCAACGATGAGCACCGCAGTCACGGCAATCCAAGCCGTCGCCACGTCGCGGGGAAACCAATAGGCCCCCGTAGCCGTCGCAACCAGGAAGATGCCGGCCGTGAAATATTTGCCTACGGCGTTGGAGAGCCGGCTCAGCTTTCCGACATGGTCTGCGTGAAACGCCGCATCGTTCCACAATTGCGTGAGGTAGCTTTGTGAAACCGTTTTCGCAACCTCGAGTTCAATGGCCGCGCCCCGTAGTCTCCCGCCCGCATGAACGAGGTCGCCGGAAGCACAGGCAACCGTTCTGGACTCGCCCGTCACGAAGCTATAATCGATTGAGGCGTGTGCGGAGATGAGCACTGCGTCGGCAGGAACGATCTCATCATTGCGGATCAACATCCTGTCGCCGGGGTGGAGCGATGTGACGGGAACGGTGGATTCGGCGCCGGTGCGCCTGGTTGTAACCGCGAGTGGAAAGTACGAGGTGTACGTGCGTTCGAAATTCAGACTGTCGTACGTCCGGTTCTGGAAAAGCCGGCCTATGAGGAGGAAGAACACGAGTCCGGTCATGGAATCCAGATAGCCGCTTCCCGTCTCGCTGAGAATGTCCACGGCACTGCGGATGAAGAGGATCGCGATACCCAGGGCGATCGGGACATCGATATTCACAACGCGCCGGGAAAGGCCGCTGATCGCCGAGCGGAAATACCCTGTGCTGCTGTAAAGGAGCACCGGAAGTGACAGGGCCAGGCTGACATAGGTAAAGAGGGAGCGAAGGCCCGGTTCCACCTCCCCGGCGGAGAGGTATTCCGGAAAGCTCAGGATCATGATGTTACCGAAACAAAACCCTGCTATTCCGATTTTCGCATAGAGCGAGTGGTCGGGGCGCCGGGGTTCTGGCTTCTTCACCGACTCGAGGGTGAGTTCGGGTTCATAGCCAAGGCCGGTGAGGAGTTCCACCACCTTGCGGAGCGACGTCTTTGCGTCCGCATAACGCACGTTGATCGTCTTCCGGAGGAAATCCGCGCGGGAGTAGAGAATCCCCTGATCAAAGCGATACAGGTTTTCCAGGAGCCAGACGCATGAGCTGCAGTGCATCCGGGGCACGGAGAATGTCAGCGTGGAGACGGTGCCATCGGAGAAATCGCGGATCCGGCTGACGACTGAAGGGTCATCCAGGTATTCGAAGCGGCTGCTGTTGACCGGTTTGGGAGCGGGGACGGGACAGGATTCTGCCTGGGAAAGAATGTCATACACCACTCTGCACCCGTTACAGCAGAACGGCTTTCCTTCGACCAGGACCGGTTCTCCCCGAATGGGATCGCCGCAGTGGATGCAGACGGTCAGATCCGGGGTTGAGATTTCGCCGCGGTAGGTAGTCATTTCGGCAAGGTCGTACAAACAGAATTCGGTCACAAAAGATACCAAAATCGGGGGTGAAATCCCACCGGGGCACGCATGAATCGTTCAATCCTGCAGTTGCGTTTCAGAGGTGTTCTCACTACATTAAGACATTACGGAGCGTAGCGCAGCCCGGTAGCGCACTTGAATGGGGTTCAAGGGGTCCCGGGTTCAAATCCCGGCGCTCCGACAAGCAGATTGCAAGGCCCGGAGTGACTCCGAGCCTTGTGCTGTATGTGGGGGGGACACGACGGGCGTGCACCCGTCCCCCCACCTCTACCAACCGGCAGTTCTCTCTCACAGAGCTTATGCTGCACAGCACGAATACCTTCGGCGTACAACGCAGATCCACACCATTATGCAGAGAGGAAAAACCATGACGTGCATTCGTATGATCGTTGTCCTGGCAGCCCTGCTCATGCAGAGCGGCGCCCTAGCCCAGACCGACGTCAAAGGCGGAAAGGACCATCCGCTGCTCACCCGCATGCCCGGCTACTCTATCACCGCCTCCGATGTCAAGGAATTCGACAAATACACCACTGCCTATCTCCCCGATGCCGAAGCTGTCTGGGAAGGAAAGGTGACCAAGCTGACGTATGAGCTGAAGCAAGGCGCAAAACAGTCGAGCATGGTACAAATTGTCCGGAACTATGAGAACGCCCTGAAGAAAATCGGGGCGAAGATCCTCTATAACGAAGATCGGGTCCTGGGTGCACGCGTCGCGGGCAAAAACGCTACGACGTTCGTCCATGTCGAGGCATACAACGACGGTAATACCTATGAACTCGTCGTGGTCGAGCAGGGTGCCATGAAGCAGGAGGTGCTGGCCGACGCTGACGCGCTCGGCAACAGCATCACCGCTACAGGCAAAGCCGAGGCGTATGGCATCTATTTCGATACCGGAAAGGCCTTGCTGAAACCTGAATCCACTCCCACCCTGGAAGAAATCACCAAACTGCTCAAGCAGAACCCGAAGATGGCGTTGTACGTCGTGGGACATACCGACAACGAAGGATCGCTGGAGTCAAATCTGAAGCTTTCGGCCGATCGTGCGGCGGCGGTGGTGAGAGCGTTGACCGGAATGGGCATCAAGGGCTCGCGCCTGAAGAGCGCAGGCCTGGCTTCGTATTGCCCGGTCGCGTCAAACCGTACCGAAGAAGGGAAAGCCAGGAACAGGAGAGTGGAACTGGTGGAGCAGTAACAAACCCACGGAGACCACATGAACTTTAGAACCCTTGCAGTCTTCACCGCAATCGTCACCTTCGTGCTCGGAGTCGGCTACCTCTTTGCAGGAGCCACTGTGGTAGGCCGCTGGCAGATCGAACCGACGGAGAGCGTGCTCCTGCTTGGCAGACGCATGGGCGCGCTGTATCTTGGCCTCTCTGTGATCTACTTCCTCGCAAGAGCCGTGCCCCTGTCACCCGCGCGCACGGCTCTTTGTGCCGGCACGGCGCTCACGTGCTGCGTGCTGGTTGTCCTCGGCATCTACGAGTTCTCCGCCGGGCGCATTGGGCCAGGCATCTTCGTGAGCGTTGCCATTGAAGCGTTCCTTGCGCTCGGATATATCTGGCTGCTCCTCACCGGGCGAAGAACCACAGCCGCGATGTCACCGCCTGGCGACGCTGCCAATAGGCTTCGTTAGTTCTCGCTTTCGGGAGCCCGTCGACTCCGGGACTGGTGCCCGGATTCTCCATTCAAGAGGCAGATGGTAAACGTCAAGGGGCACCAGGATTTCCTGATGCCCCTTTCCTCTCACAGACCCCCTGAGGTACTGTGAGAATCCTGCCTGATTGAGTGCCTTCCCTACCGTCTGACTCATCAGGGAATTGTCGTTGACTCAGTACTCTGCCCGATCCTCACCCTCGTCCATGTTTCCGTCCTGCCAAGCAACGGAATCAGTACGTACCCCCGCAACGCCATCGTCGAATCGTTCACGAGCCGCAACTTCCCGCTGTATTCATCTCCGCTCTCCGGATCGTAGACCTTCCCGTCCACCCAGGTCGCATCTTCATCATACACAAACCCGTACATCAGCTCCATCCCGAGGATGGGCCTGTTGCGCAGTTTTTCGTCAGGGTTCTTGTCGTCAATTGCCGGTCTCCCATTCTTCGTCGGGTCCTTCAACCAGACAATCTTGCCGGCATACTGCTCGCTGTTCTTGTAGACTTCAATCTGCGCCTTGCCGTCTGCAGTGAGCCACAGGCCGATGATTTGATCGGCCTCCGGCAGTGACTGCTGGCAAAACGCATATGATGTCAGACATAAGAGGCCAACGGCAACAAAACCTGCGAACGGGTGACGGCTCAGATGCATCATGAATGTCCTCGTATTCTTGAAGGTACCGTTGTCTTCCTGAGAAGAGATGAAAAAGCATCAACCGTTTGTTCTCATGCTACTGATGCCACGGATGCAGGCGGAGGTCAATTGTTTGTGCGGATCTTCGCATTTCAGAATCTGTACACAATCATGATGCCCCCGGCTCCCGGTGTGACAGAGAACCCCGGACAGTCAGGTGACGATTGCTCGTTATCAAACCACCGGATAATCGTTCGGGTCATCGCCGTGGAATACAACGCGCCAAAAACGACATCGGAAAACCAGTGCTCGTTTGCGTAGATTCGGGAGAGGGAGGTCAGCGTGGCGAGACTGTACAACCCCACCGTGGCCCACGGATTGTCCAGGCGATGTGCAAGCACGGCCGACACCGAAAACGCGGCTACGGAATGACCTGAAGGAAATGAGTTATACGCATCGGCGAGGGAAAACATGCGAAACGTGTGTGGATCCACAGTGTGATAGGGCCGTCCTCGTCCAACGGTAATCTTCAGGATCCGCGTGACCGTTGTGGTCAGGATCAGACTCGTCCCCGCAAGGAAAGCCGTTTCCCTGAGCCAGTCGTCTTCAAAGATCAGACCTGCCGCATACGCTCCGCCGGCGAGCGCAGTAAGGACCCACGCTTCGCCATATTGCCTCACCCCCGACTCTATCGCATCTGCCGTCGGGCCTTTCATGCGTTCGCCGGCACGACGAGCATCCCTATCGGCCGCCGATGCAATCCCGGTAAGCCCGAGCACGCAGCCCGCGTGGGCAACATCACGCCACTCCCAGCGGGCGGGCGCGCTGCCCAGGTGCAGTCCGGCTCGCCAGAACGCAGCGACATCGCTTCTGACGATTGTGTACCAGGCAGGTCTCGCAGTCGCGCTGTCGCAGCAAACAGGTGCAACCGACTGCGAGCACATCTGGCCCGCGGAACACACGACAAGAAGAACAAGTCCGCACACTCGCATATGCTTCGATGATACATCAAAATGCCGAAAAAAGACAGCCCGCTGGCAACCATCCTCGCTTTTCTGTACTTTGCATGCATATGGATGATCTTGATCAGAGGATCGATGCGATTCTCCGTCCGGGCGGCACCATGGAGGAGGTGCCGGGCTTTTCGCACCGGCCGCAGCAGCTGGCGATGGCGCAGGCGATATGCCGCGCGCTCAAAGGGGACCGCCACCTCATTGTCGAAGCACCCACCGGCGTGGGCAAGACCATCGCGTATCTCCTCCCGGCCGTGCTCTTCGCGCTCGAACAACACCGCAAGGCCATCGTCTCAACACACACCAAGAATCTCCAGGAACAACTGCTTCGCAACGACATACCGCTCTGCCGCTCTCTGCTCCGCCACGATTTCAGCGCCGTGACGCTCAAAGGCCGGCGCAACTACCTCTGCACCGGCCGTCTGCACGCGGCGCTGGAATCACTCGGGGGACTCTTCCCCGAATCCGAAATGGGCGAGCTGCAGCGGATCGCCGCGTGGGCGGCAACTACTGCGGATGGGGATGTGAGCGGCCTCCCGTTTGTTCCCTCTTCCTCCGTGTGGAATGCCGTCTGCTCCGAACCGGGCATTTGCACCGCCAAAACCTGCGGCGGCGATTGCTTCTTCCAGCGCGCAAAGGAACAGGCACGGCGGGCAGATCTGCTGGTCGTAAATCACTCCCTCTTCTTCTCGCTCCTCCCCTTCCTTCAAACGGAAGAACAGTTCCTCTTCAGCAATGACTTCGTCATCTTCGACGAGGCCCACACGCTGGAGGCAGTCGCCTCCGAGGGTCTCGGACGGCGTGTTTCCCGGCGGGGCCTCATCGCCGCTCTGCACCGCCTCTATCACCCCCGGTCGAAACGCGGGTTGCTGGCTCATGAGAAGCGGCCCGTCAAGACAGCTTTCAGAGGCATGGAAGAGCTCGTGGATTCCTTCTTCGACACGCTCATGCGCGCGCTGCCCGCACTTCCCGCCCAGAGGGCGCCCCAAGGCCGCGAAGTTCGTCAGGTGCGCGTCAAACATCCGTCAATCGTCGCCGACACGCTCTCCCTTCCGCTGCAACACCTGCTCAACGTCGTTCAGGCCGCAGAGGAGCGTTTGGACGACGAAGCTCTGACGAGAGAAGTTGCGGCGGTTCGCTCCGGGATTTCCTCTGATCTCCGCACGTTGGAGGAATTTCTTACGCTCGGGAACAGCGATCACGCCTACTGGGTTGAGGCACAACCGCCACCTCAGGAGAACGTCACACTCTGCGCGGCGCCGTTCGACGTCGGCCGTGTCCTCGGTCCAAAACTCTTCGGCGATCACGGTCCCGTGATCCTGACGAGCGCCACACTTTCGATCGACGGATCGATGACCTACATCCAGGATCGTCTGGGCGCGCAGTCGGCTGACACACTTGCTGTAGACTCACCCTTTGACTATCTGCGGCAGATGCGCGTCTGGGTATTCGAAGACCTCCCTGAACCGGACAATCCGGACTACGCATCGCACGTGCCTCCGGCGGTGCTGGCTTGCATCAAGCGAACGCATGGCAAGGCGCTTGTGTTGTTCACCAGCACGGCCTTGATGCGCTCAACGTCGGAAGCGCTCGAAGAGGAACTCGCCGCGCTCGGAATTCGTTTGCTCATCCAGGGAAAGGAGCTTTCCCGTCATGCCTTGCTCGAGGAGTTCAGACGCGACGTTCACTCGGTCCTGTTCGGACTGGAGAGCTTCTGGATGGGCATCGATGTTCCGGGAGAAGCCCTGGAGCACGTCATCATAACCCGCATACCCTTCGCTGTCCCCACCCATCCGCTTGTGGAGGCGCGGCTTGAGGACATTGAAAATCGCGGAGGAAACCCGTTTTTTGCGTATTCGCTGCCTGAAGCCGCACTCAAGCTCCGTCAGGGAGCCGGCCGGCTAATCCGGACTGTTGCCGACAAAGGGGTCGTGAGCATACTTGACACCCGGATACTCCGTCGGACCTACGGCAAGGTGTTGCTGGATGCGCTGCCGCGGTGTCCTGTGGAGCTCATTACGTTGCGTGGCGATTCCCGTCCGCTCGAAAGAAACGAGTGGTAGATCCTTCAATCCGGTCATTTTCCTGTTTCAATTTGCGAGGAAATGTGCTATCTTCACCCCCGTACCTATCGGCACCACCAACAACTCCAAGGAGGATCAATGGCTAAGGCAATGTCAAAGACGGCGATCATCGCCCACTTTGCCAACAAGTTTGATATGAAAAAGAAGGACGTGGTCGCGTTGTTCGAAGAGCAGGCCAAGCTCGCATACAAGGAAGCAAAGAACACGTTCACGCTCCCGGGCATTGGCAAGCTGGTGCTGGTGAATCGGAAAGAGCGCCTGGGCCGCAATCCCAAGACCGGTGAGACGATTACGATCCCGGCCAAGACCGTCGTGAAGTTCCGCGTCGCCAAAGCCTGCAAGGAAGCTGTCCTCGCGAAGAAGTAGTGTAGCGGTTCCTGCAGATCGCACAAGTGTGAAAGACAGTCCCGTCACTTGCGGTGGGACTGTCTGCTTTTTTACGCGTTCTCCATCCCGCCCCACCACGCGAGAATTCCCCTTTTGTAACTCACCCTCGGGTTTTGTACATTTTGCTTATGTTCAATCCGCTGAAAGCGCTCCGTTCGTTCCTGCGCGGGCTGGGGCCCGTGGAACAGGCACAGATGGTCGCGTCTACGTCGGTCGTGGTCACCATGGCCACGATCCTGAGCGTCATGGCCGCAACGGAACACACGCCCCGGTTCATGGACCTGGTGAGCATTGTGACCGTCGGGATCTTCGGCTTCACGAGCGTCTACTTCTACCTGCTTAACAGCCGGCGGATTGACGAACAGCGCCGCCAGCTCCTGGCGCTCAACACCGTGGCCGAGGCGGTCAATCGGGTGGTAGACCTGGAGTACGTGCTCCGCACCGCGCTCACCAAGATCACGGAAGTGCTGAACACGCCGTTCGGATGGATCTATCTCGAAGAGGACTCTTCTCTGACGTTGACCTGTTCCGCCGGGAGCGATTTCGACATCCTTGCCGCCGTCAATCCCACCCCTCAAACCTCGCACCTCTGGATGAATCAGCCGCGTGTGGAGAGGGAGTTGCTGGGCGTCCATCAGGGAAAGATTCCCGAGACGTTGAAGGAGCGCGGCGTGCAATTCTGGACCTCCATGCCGCTTCGCACAAAAGACACCATTGCCGGAGTGCTGGTGATCGCGGGCCCATCGTACAACATGCTCTCCGCGAAGCAAGCGGAGCTTGTCGAGGCCTTCGGGAACCAGATCAGCGTGGCCATCCACAATGCCCGTCTCTTCGAGCGCCTCCGCCAGTCAGAGCACCAGTACGCCGACCTCTTTGAAAACGCGCCGGA
>JADLEA010000260.1 GCA_020846365.1 Bacteroidota bacterium | reverse complement strand
CCACACCGCCAGTCGAATGCTTGTCCACCTTGATGCCGGGAACCGCGCTCAAATCCACCACTTCTCCTGAATGCAGCATCACCTCGGTGAACGCAGAGGTCTCTTCATCCGTCATCCCGCGAAAATATACCGCCATGAGAAATGCGGACATCTGATAGTCGGGCAGCGTTCCCCCGACATACGACGCAATCAGCCATTCGATCTCGGCTCTCGTGAGGGTGTCGCCGTTACGCTTCTTCCGGATGAGTTCGACGGGGTTCATACGGCGTGACGCTCCGAATCCTGTGAAATGCCCGGGCGTCCCTCGCCGGTCTCCGCGAGAGCCGGAAGCTCGTCCATCCGGTGAATGACAAAATCAGGTCGGTACGAAAGAAGCTCCTCATGCGTGAGCGAGCCGTATGTTACCGCGCAGGTCGCTGTCCCTGCGCGCTGTCCGGCCAGTATGTCCGCGTCGGTGTCGCCAACCATCAGCGTCTCTGAAGCATCCCAGTTCAGTTGAGAAAGGATGGCCAGCAGCACGTCCGGTGCGGGCTTGAAGGGAATCCCGTCGCTCCCCTGCAGCCGGTCAAACAACTCCGTGATCCCGAAATGATCGGTCGCGCGCTTGATCCCCTGGCCCTTCTTGGTGGAGGCCACGGCAAGGCGATGGCCTCGCGATCGAAGGTGCGTGAGCGTCTCACGGACTCCCGGAAACAACACCGTGGTCTGGAGCGCCCGGGGAGGATAGTATTCCGAATAGAGCGCCATCACCTCGGGAATGCGGTGATGATGCGTCTCCGGGAGAAGCCGCGCGAAGGTCTCGTGCAGCGGCTTTCCTATCAGCGGATAGAGATCCTCCTCACGATATGCCTCAAAGCCCAGCGTGCGAAGCGCCCAGAGTTGTGCACCGGCAATATCCCTGCGGGAGTCCGTCAGCGTGCCGTCAAAATCGAATATGATGTTCCGGTAGACCATCGTGCGTTTCCCGAACTCTCCGTTTATCGAATCCTGTCACGCGCAAGGAGCAAGCCGATGATGGTCTTGCCGTCTTTGATAAGGCCCTGGTTCACCATCTCAAGCGCTTCAGCCACCGGGAGAAGGCGGACCGTCATGGTGAACTCCCCCTCCTCGCGCTTGTGCCCCTCCGGAGAAAGACGAAGACCCCGGCCCAGATAGATGTGCAGTTCCTCATCGCAGAATCCCGGAGAGGTGTAAAAGGAACAGAGTTTCTCCAGCGAATCTGCAATCCAGCCGGTTTCTTCTTCCAGCTCGCGGCCGGCGCAAAGCGCGGGATCTTCCCCCGGAAAAAGTTTGCCGGCCGGAAGTTCAAGAATGTGCCGCTCAAGGGGATAGCGGAGTTGATACACAAGAACCACCCGCCCGTCATCCAGGATGGGGACGACGACTGCACCCCCGGGATGGTGCGCCACCTCCCGCACAGTCCGATTGCCGGAAGGATACTCCACCTGGTCCACGAGGAGATCGATGATCTTGCCCCTGTACCGCGTTTCTCGGGAGACTCTCTTGAGTTCCATGGGCGCTTCTATCGGTTTCCCCTGCTGCCGGGTTTCGTCACGGGAACTCCGCTCGCACACAGCGGGCACCGATCAGGCGGGTACGTCACCGCGTGCATGGTCAGGACTGCCGTATGAGGTTCCGGAAGACCTGGAAAGCTCACCGTCCCCCCGCTCCGGTCCACGATGCAGGAAACTCCCACCACCGTTCCTCCCGCTTCAAGGACGAGCTTGACCACTTCGCCGACCGAGCCCCCCGTGGTGACAACATCTTCGCACACCAGCACCCGCTCTCCCGGAGTGATTTCAAACCCCCGCCGCAACTGCATGACGCCGTCTTTCCTCTCGGCAAACATCGTGCGCACGCCCAGCTGACGGCCGACCTCCTGACCCACCACGATCCCTCCAAGAGCGGGTGCGACCACTACCGTGACTCCAAGCGTGCGCGCCTTCTGGGCCAGCACACGGCAGAGTGTCTCGCAGTGTGCGGGATACTGCAGCACTTTCGCGCATTGAAAATACTGGTTGCTGTGCAATCCGGATGTCAATTGGAAATGCCCTTCGAGGAGGGCACCGGTTTGTTTGAAGAGTGATAGGACTTCGGATGATTCCATGGTTCGAAACGGACCCGGAGGTAGTGAAGAACTAGATTTTGAATTTCACCCCGCCGCGGAACGTCATGACAAGTCCGAGGTTGGGGTCGTTATGCAAATACACCGCGCGTACCTCCCCCTGTACTGCGAATCTCAGAAAGAAGTAGTAATCCGCACCGACGGAGACTCCAACGGTAAGGCGCGAAATGCCGGGAATCTCGTAATAGGTCTTCCGCACGCCATTGATGACTTCTTCGCTTTCGGCTCCGCTGATCCGGGAGAACCCGACGCATCCTCCCAGGTAGGGTGAAAACCGCTGCCCCGGCTCGAAGTAGTTGCGCGCAAAGAGGAAGATATAGACCAGGGTCTGATCCTTCGCTGGAACCGGGATTCCGGGAAAGCGATCCGCAAAGGCCCCCTGGCGGAAGCTGAACAACGTTGCTTCAACGCCCACTCCGAGTTTCAGGTTTTCCGAAAGCCGGGACATCATCCCCAGACCGACTGACGGACCCCGCTTCCAGAAGTCTGTAAACGATTCGTGCGTGGCAGGCGTTGCGAGTCCGCCCCATACCTCCAGCGTGTTGTCCCGCAACGCGTGGAGATACTGGGCCGGCTTCTGGGGCTCCGCCTTTTTTTTGGGCTGGGCTGTTCCGTCAGGGCAAAACGCCAGAATGAGACCTGTCATGAAGATCGTGATGCCGCGGGTTACTTCCATCCTTTGGCCTCTCGAAGGGTGCGGATCTGGCCCAGATGCTTCACCCCGTGTGCGGCGTAGGTTGCGGCTGTACTCGCAAAGGTCACCTCCCCGCGCTCGGGGTGCATTGCACCCCTCGTCCACTGCGAAGCCGGAACGTTTTCAAGGAAACTCGCCCACCGCTCGTGAAGCCCCATGAGGATCACCAGCGAGGGTTCAACAGGGCCGGACCGGGCATCCGTCTGCTCTGCCCAGATATCCTGATTGTATGGCTTGATGGCCGGATGGTCTTCCGTGACCATGAACTTCATCCGGAGGTACGCATGCATATGAGAATCTGCAAGATGGTGGACCACCTGGCGAATCGTCCAACCGTCTTTCCTGTATGGCGTGTCCAGTTGGGCATCATCCAGATCCTGCACCGCTCCTCGCAACTGCGAAGGCAGGGCGCGAATCGCCACAATCTGTTGTCGTTTCATCTCATCCATTCCCGCACCATTCCTCTCTTCCGTGTAATTCATGCTTCTTTGCGTACCCCTATCTCCTCGTGATTGAACGGGGCCTCTCTGCGCGCAAATTCGGGCCGATAACATCCGGCGGATTCAAACTCCTGCACCCAGCCATGATCCATCCCGAGATCCTCCAGGACCTCGAGGACTCTGAAGTATTCGCTTTCCC
The DNA here is from genome assembly GCA_020846365.1 of Bacteroidota bacterium. GTDB lineage: Bacteria > Bacteroidota > Ignavibacteria > UBA10030 > UBA6906 > JAGDMK01. The sequence goes on along the minus strand of JADLEA010000260.1, from coordinate 8,161 downwards.
TCAGCGATCGGTCAAGCAAAGGAGTCGAGGCGGCTTTGTGCGCCGGATAGTACTGTGCCATGACGCTCACGGTCACGTGTGGACCGAGCGTCGTGGCGATCCAGCGGAGCGTCTCACGACTCCCCGCAATCTCATTGGGGAGCACGAGATGACGGATGATCAATCCGCGTTGCACTACTCCCTGCGCATCCGTCTGTAATGAAGGCCCGACTTGCCGGTGCATTTCTTGCACCGCCGCCCGGCTCCACCGCGGGTAATCTTCCACTTTGGAGTACGCGTAGCCGAATTCCGCCTCCGCATACTTGAGATCAGGCAGGTAGATGTCGATGATGCCCTCAAGGAGGCGGAGCACCTCGACGGAGTCATACGCATTCGTGTTATAGATCAGCGGAATGTGCAAGCCATTCTCGACGGCAAGCAGAAGCGCACGCACGATCTGCGGGACCACATGCGTAGGGGACACAAACCCCACGGAGTGGCACCCACGGTCCTGCATCTCCACCATGATCTCTGCCAGCCGCTCGATGCTGACCTCATGCACGCGCTCCGCGCGGTGATTCTGGCTGATCTGGAAATTCTGACAGTACACACAACGGAGATTGCAGTTACCGAAGAAGATGTTCCCCACACCCCCCGTTCCCACCAAGCCGGGCTCTTCTCCGAAGTGCGGCGTGTATGACGAGACTACGGGAAGGGCACCCGTGTAGCAGCGGGCCCGTTCGTCCTTGTGGCGATCGTTGCCGCACAGAAGAGGGCAAAGGGCGCAGGCACTGAGCATCGCATGAAGCGCCTCGGCACGGCGTGCGAGCTCGCCGGACCGGTGCAGGGCGATATAGGAAGGAACGAAGTTCACGAGTTTGAACGTATAATATAGTGAACTTCATCGGAGTGGCGCAACCCCTCCACCTTCGATGGGGATGCGCTTGACTCTCCCCATGGTCTGGCCCAGAAAACGCTCCCCCACTTCCGCGAATTTTGCGGGAATATCGCTCACAAAGAACTGGAGATTCGGCCGGTCGGCGCTGCTGTTGCACAGCGCGTGTGTTTGAAGCATCCTCTCCACCTCCAGGGCCGTGGCCTCACCGGAATCCACCAGCCTCACACCCGGCCCAATCGCCGCTTCAATAGCGTCGCGCAACACGGGATAGTGAGTGCAACCGAGGATCAATGTATCGATCTTTTCCAGCGTCAGTGGGAACAGATACTCTTTCGCCACCATGCGGGTGACCTGGTGATCGATCCACCCTTCCTCCGCAAGCGGGACAAAGAGCGGGCACGCCCGCGAAAACACCTGCACGTCCCGCGCAATCCCACGGATTGCATGGGCATAGGCCTGACTGCTCACCGTCGTCAACGTCCCGATGATCCCTACCCGTTTTCTGGTGGTCTCCTTGACCGCGGCGACCGCTCCCGGTTGGATAACACCCACGACAGGCACCCCGGCGATCTTCTGCACCACATCCAGCGCAACGGCCGAGACCGTGTTGCAGGCAACCACAACCATTTTCACCCGGTGCCCCATAAGAAATGCGACGTCCTGCGCAGCGTACTCGCGGACGACCTGGGGAGATTTCGGACCATAGGGAACCCGTGCGGTGTCACCGAAGTAGACGATATTTTCATGCGGCAAGCGCTTGGTCAGAGCCCGGACGACGGTCAGTCCTCCGATCCCGCTGTCAAAAACACCTATCGGCTGGTCCTCTTTTTTGCCTGCAGTTTTCATGCCGGTCCCAGGACTGATGAGCTTCGCACGGTGGCCAGGATTTGCGCTCCGATGTAGGCACGACGCGCTTCTTCTGCAACCGGTCCTCCTGTTCGCTCGTGTACATAGAATGAATCGACGATGCCGTCCACACGCGTGGCGATTTTTGCGAAGACGATGTTCAGGCCGAGCCGGGAAATGGTCTCTGTCACGCGGTAGAGGAACCCCACTGAATCCGGGGCATAGACGTCGATGATGGTATAGTCTTCCGTCGCCTCAAACTCGATGCCGGTGCGGATGTTCGGGTTTGCCATCGCACGCGATCGCCGTTTCCACTTCCGGTGATGTTCCCGAAACAGCGTGCCGACGTCTATCCGCCCGGCCACAATCTCCTGCATCTCATGCATGATTTTGTCACAGGCTCCCGGGTCAAGCTGTTGACGGGTAAGTGTCGCGCTCACGCGAAAGCGGTCAATGATGATGCCGTCGCGCCGCGTAAAAATGTTCGCGTCAAAGATATTGGCATCGTTGGCCGCCAGGACCGCGCAGAAACGAGAGAGGGCAAACGGGGCATCACGGGCAATGACGGTGACTTCCGTAAAGCCCCCGCGGTGCGTGAAGAGCGTGGTGACGTCCCTGGCGAGCCGGCCCGCTTCGATATGCGCGGCGATTTCTTCGGGGGTGAACGACGCCTGATAGGCGTCGGTGTTCATCCCCTCCAGGTGCGCGGCTACTTCCTCCGGCGGAACACTTCTGGCCAGGGTGTGGCTGAGCGCCGCCACCGCTTCCTCATGCCGGGTCCGATGGTAACGGTCGATCTCGGCACCGTGCAGATTCAGCCGGAGGACATCCGCCGTGCGGCGGTAAAGGTCGTGCAGCATCGCCGCCTTCCATTGCGTCCACACGGAGATGTTCACCGCCGAGAGGTCGGCGTACGTCATGACATACAGATAGTCCAGCAGCTCCGGCTCCTCGAATCTCGCGGCAAACTCACGGATCGTTGCCGGATCATGAACGTTGCGCCGGAACGCCGTCTGCTCCATAATCAGATGATGCCGCACCAGAAATCCCACCGCAGGCACGTACTGCGGCATCCCCAGATCCTCAAGCACGCGCCGGGACACCGCAACGCCCGTCACTTCATGATCCGCAACGCCGAGTGGTTTGGCAATGTCGTGCAACAGAATGGTCAGGATCATGATCTCGCGTTCCGGCAGCTCACGGAAGGCCTTTCCCAACGGACTCTGTTCCCGCTCGAGTTTCTCGGCATTCTCGATTGCGATGAGCGTGTGCTCATCCGCCGTGAAGTAGTGATACACATTGTGCTGGAAGAACGACACGAGATCGCCGAAGGCGGGGATGAACCATCCCAGCAGGTCCAGATCATTCATCGTACGCAAGACTCTCCCCGCGCGCCCCGACCGGAGAATGCGGCGGAAGGCACTGCGCAGCGCCGGCAGCGTGCGCTGTTCTTCGGTGAGATGTTCCCTGCCGCGCGCAATCGCCCCGAGCAAACGGAAATCCGGCTCGATCCCCTGTTCCGCGATTCGCGCAAGCGCTTCAAAAATGATCTCCGGATCGTCCAGCACCCGCACGCCCGGTTTCAACACAATCCTGGATTCGCCGATCTGCAGAGGGCCCAGCTGAACGGCTGAATCCTCGACCGGGTGGACCGCGGGCTCAATCACTTCCCGGAAGCGCTGGCTGAGAAGGCGGTGGACGCTGTGCACTTGCCGGGCATGGCGGTAGTATGCCGCCATGAACACTTCCACAGAATGCAACTCTGCCTTGGCGCCGAATCCGAGCGCCGCCGATACATCCCGCTGGAGCGCGTATTCCAGCGTATCATTCAAAACGTCCCTCTGGTAGTGCATCTCGTGCCGGGTCCGGAAGAGAAAACCGAGGGCCTCATGCAGCCGCTGAACGTCGTCCGCATCCAGCTCGCCCTCTTTCTGCAATCGCTCCAGGAAGATCAGTGTCGCGGGCCGGTCGTCTACAAACCTGAACAGGTACGCAGGGTCCACGCCCCTGTGAAGCCAGAAGACCATGTGCATGTCCCGCAGCCCGCCGGCACTCTTCTTGATGTTCGGCTCCAGAAGCTTAACGGAGGAACCGAACCGGTCGTGGCGCGCCTGCATGTCGGCAAAGACCCCCTGGATAAACCACCGGTCGGAGCGATGGCCGACGGTCGCCTGCAGCGCATCCCAGAATGTCTCCGCCAGCGGCTTGCTCCCGCTCAGGAACCTCGCCTCCAACATCGCTGTCCAGGCATCGTGGGAGCGGCCATGAAGCGCAAGTGCATCCTCCAGGGTCCGCACACTGTGTCCCACGTCCAGACCGGCATCCCAGAGGAAATGGAGAAAGTGTTTGACTGCCGAATGGAGTTCCTCACTCGACTTCTGGGAATCGATCAACACCATGATATCGACGTCGGAGTGGGGACAGAGCTCGCACCGGCCGTATCCCCCGGTGGCAAAGACGGCACAGCGCGACTGGAGAGCGGGCGGAATTCCCCTTTCGAAGGCCATCCTGAGCACGGTGTCCAGAGACTGGCTCAATGCCAGGCAGGTTTCCCACCCATCCGCCCCCGCGCGGTGAGCAGCACGCACCCGGTCGCGATCGGCAAGTATGAGCGCGCGGATTTCGCTGATTTCTAAAGGCATTGGAGAAGATACAGATTGATGCGGGGAGATTCAACTGCGCTGCATTGCGGACAAGCCACGATTGCGGATGCAACAAAGATTACCTATATTCACGACACTTGTGCTCAATCAGGGATCATCATAGACCACCGTTCACTCACACTACTTTGAGGACGCTATGAACCAGCAACTCCCGCCGGGCCAGCTCAGCACCGAACCGATGAGCACAAAAGACTGGTTTATCACCCTGCTCATCACGTACATCCCGCTTGTCGGTCTGATTATGCTGCTGGTCTGGGCATTTGACAGCAGTACCAACCTCAACAAGAAGAATTTTGCCAAGGCGTCATTGATCTGGATCCTTGTGTGGATCGTGCTGGCCATCATCTTCTTCGCGCTGTTCGCCACCATGATGATGGGTGTCGTCGGATCAATGGAAGGCTGAGTGGATCGTCGATCGCCGCGGGCTTGTCGCCGCCCGCGGCGGTCAATACACTTCCGCCCCCTCCGGGGGGATTACCCCTCGTCTTCTTCCGATGCTTTGTCCAGCAGGTGCGCGGGAAGAGTCTTGCTCGCCTTCGCTCCCAGCTCCTTCAACTCTGACGCCTTCCGGATGATGTTCCCCCTTCCCGTATGCAATTTGTTCAGCGCCGCGGCATGCGCTTCGCGTGCAGATTCGATCCTGCTCCCCACCGCCTCCAGGTCGGCGAGGAATGCCACAAACTTGTCATGCAATTCTCCGCTCTTCCGGGCGATGTCCAGCGCGTTCCGATTCTGATTCTCCTGCCGCCACATCCCCCCGATCGTGCGCAAGGTCGCCAGCAACGTCGACGTGGTGACGATGACAATGTTTCTGTCGAAGGCGTCATTGTACAGATCCATGTCGTTTTTCATTGCCAGCGCAAACGCCGGTTCCAGGGGAACGAACATCAGCACGAAATCCACGCTCTGGATTCCATAGATGTTCTGATAGCGCTTCTCGCTGAGCATCTTGATGTGCCGCCGGACCGAATCCACATGCTGAACCAGAAACTCCTTTTGCGCAACCAGATCTTCCGCCCTGTTGTACTCCGTATACGCGGTCAGCGATACTTTGGAATCGATGATCAGATGCTTATTGTCAGGCAGCAGGATCAGCACGTCCGGCCTCAACGCCTGCCCTTCGTCGCCTTTCATGGACTCCTGCACCACGTAGTGCGTCCCCTTGGTGAGCCCCGAGCGCTCAAGAATCTGCTCCAGGATCAACTCTCCCCAATCCCCCTGTGTTTTCGACTGTCCCTTGAGCGCTGTGGTGAGATTCGACGCCTCGCGCGTGATCTGCTGATTGAGGTCGGTTAAATGCCGGATTTGCTCTGCTAGTGTCGCCCGTTCCCGTGATTCGCTTGCATACGTCGAGGAAATGGTCTTCTCAAACTCGCGTATCTTCTCCTGCAAGGGCGATAGCAGCGCTCCCAGATTGTCCTTGTTGAGTTCGGTGAACTTCCTGCTCTTGTCCTCCAGAATATCATTGGCGAGGTTCTTGAAGGCCGCCGTGAACTCCTCCTGCAGCTCCTGCATTTGACTCTTCTGCTCGCTGAGCTTCTGTTCCGCGTTCTTCAATTCCGTCTCCGCCACAGCCAGAGAGGAACGGGTTTGCAGGAGCACTGCACGTTCCTGCTCCAGTTCCTGCGTTCTTCGCCCGAGGTGGGCCTCTAGCATCGAGGAGCGCTCATCGCTCCTGCCTTTCTCAAGCTGCGCCGTTGTGAGCTGGGAGCGCAATGCATCCACCTCCTCCTTCGGCACGCCGCGTTGACGCTCGAAGAGGATTCTCAACACAAGAAACGTGAGAAGCGCGCCTAAGGCGATGCCTGCTGTGAGAGAAACGATGTCCATTGTTGTTTCCGTTTACTGTCCTGGAAAACCGAATGCGTTGAGCAGCACGTCAGCAAGCGCGCGGACAACCTTGCCGATGGGTAGAATGTCGATGTGCAGCGCCTGTTCCGCAATGATAATACCGAACAGCGCGATTGCACCGTATCGGAAGAAGCGCTGCGCATTGGGCGTGTCCCGCACATTGAGCGCGCTGAGCAGCACATGCGATCCGTCCAGAGGCGGCAGAGGTATGGAATTGAAAACGAACAGGCCGAGGTTGATGTAGATCCCTGCAATCAGCGCGTTGAGGATCCATCCGTACGTCGCATCTCCGTTGAATGGCACTATGCCAAGCGTAATCGTGAGCGCTGCGGCGCCCAGAATGCTGAGACCAAGATTGGAGAGCGGCCCGGCGGATGCGATGAGGGCGTCGTCGCGGCGGGGATTACTGAGCTTCGTCCGGTCGATCATCACCGGCTTTGCCCAACCGAAGCCGGCAATGACAATGAACAACAGGCCAATCAGATCGCTATGCACGAGGGGATTGAGCGATGCCCTGCCCATCTGCTTTGCCGTGTCATCCCCGAGCCGCGACGCAACGAATGCATGTGCAAACTCGTGCACGGTCAGCCCGATGATGATACCGGGCAGCATGCGAAGGACGTTCTCTATTCCCAGTGCACCCATGAAAGCTCTTCTCCTTGACGATGCCAGGCGGCTAACGCTTCGAGCGCAGCACAACGCGGCCCGGACTCACGTGTTGCCGTTCTCCGTTCGGAAAGATCGCCTCCACCCAGATGCCGCGGGGTGAGGAAATCGTCATTTCGAACTGCTCCTCTGTCTGCCGCCATTGCACGGCGATGCGGCCTGCAGGGCTCTCAAACGCTGCCAGGGCGTACGTCACGTCGCCGGGATTCGGCGCAATGACCACTTTCCGCCACCCTATACTCCCCGGCTGCTGCCTGATGCCTGCAAGGTACGCAACCTGCCATTCCATCAAATGACCGAGCATGTAGTGGTTCATGCTGTTGGACGTACCCTGCCGTGCATCCCAGCTCTCGGGAAGCGTGGTGATTCCCTGCTTCACCATATACCCATACCCTCCCTGCTCTTCACGCGCATAGACGCGGTGGAGTACATCGTTCCTGCCCTCTTCCGCAAGCGTGCGCACCAGGAACACCTGGAGCACCTCACCGACCGTCTGCTGCCAGCCGCGCCGCTCCAGATCATCCACGATCCCCTGCAGCACAGCCGCGCGATCTTTCTCGGGCACCAATCCTACCCAGAGCGCAATGCTGTGTGCGGCCTGGCAGGAGCCGTTGTTGCGGACCGTCTTCGCGCTGTCATCGTAGAAATGCCTCTGGAAATCCTTCCGGATCTTTTCGAACAGATTCTTGTAGCGCTTCGCGTCGGCAGGTCTCCCCAGCACCAGAGCGGCATCGGAAACCGTTCTGGCACCCAGTGCCCAGATCGCCGTGGCGCTCACTTCGTTCGGCGTCCATTGCGACGGCCCATCTCCCTTTCCATGTCCGTAATCATACCAATCGCCCAGGTTGCTGGTAATGATGCCATCCTTTGCCTGCGATGAGAGATAGTCGATGTAGTTCTTCATGCTTGCGAAATTCGACTTCAAGACCGTTGTGTCTCCGTACCATTCGTACAGATGCCAGGGAACCAGCACGCCGGAGATACCCCATTCAGGCGCTTCGTTCCAGTAGCCGTGGACCGGCACGCCCACAAGATAATTCGGGCAATTCGTCGGGATGTGCCCGTCCGGCAGCTGTGTGTCCCTGATGTCCCGGGCGATCTTCGCATACCAATCGCGGATGTTGAACCGGTAGCTCAGCGCACGTGCCATGTGCCAGTTTTCTTCCTGCCAGCCGTTCTTTTCTCGATGCGGACAATCTGTGGCGATATAGCTCATGTTCGACCGGATCGCCCAGTCGATGATCTGATGCGCACCATT
>JADLEA010000259.1 GCA_020846365.1 Bacteroidota bacterium | reverse complement strand
CCGCGCTCTTCACGGTAGTCCAGACTGAATGCATAGCCGGCAAAAATTCGCCGGAGTGCCGGCTCGGAGTCGAGCTTCTGAAATGCTTCGCTGCCCCCGAAGCGCGTGCGCACCGTGTCCACCGTCCGGCGGTATCCATCGTACTGCCGGGGGAAATTCTTCCCCCATTCAGCCGGGTCGACGGTGTCCTCGGTCAGGTTCACCAGCCGAAAGGCGACTTCCTGTGCCTCCTCTTTTCGATCATGGATATTCAGAAAGAGCCACATCACACCTGCCGTCGCCGCAGCCACGACGATCAGGATCGCGAAGAATCCGGCATGTGATTTCGTCATGATCATTCCTTTCGATGTCTTCTCCGATTACCGCATCTCGCCGTGACCAACGGATGAGTGGCAATGAACACACAGCTGCTCTTCACCGGTTGCTCCGGGACGATATGCTATGTGGATCACCAGATCGCCATGGCATCGCACACAGTTTTCCTGCAGATTGTCCCGGTTCATGGCGGTCATCCGGAGACGTTCCGGATAATTCTGGAAGGTGAACTTCCAGGAGTGGCGCATCCCATTTTCCGCTTTTGCGAAGTATTTTGGAATCAGACTCACGGGTGTGTGACAATCGTTGCAGGTTGCATGGCTGTGATGCCCCGATTTCTGCCAGGAATCCAGGAACTCGCGCATCACGTGGCAGTTCGCACACGCCCGGGGATCGTTGCTGAAGTACGATCCACCCTCCGCATATCCCCATGTGACAACGCCCAGCCCGGCCAGAACACCCAGAAGGGCCGCCATGATCACCATTTTCGCCTGTACTGTCGGACCCGCCACGCTTCACCCTCTATATTCAGATAATTCTATCCGAATTAAACACAAAAAAAAGGCCAAAATCAAGCCTCTGGCCTCCCGCATCGTACGATCCATCCCTTTGTGGACGCTGCAGGGTTCGAACCTGCGACCTTCGCCTTGTAAGGGCGACGCTCTGAACCAGCTGAGCTAAGCGTCCGCGGCTGTACTTCCGTCACACAACATCAGGCGTATAACGCGCTGCTGAATTCTCTCCGGAATTTCCGTGATGTTTCGTGCTCCTCGCCCAGCACTCTGAAGATGGCCACGCAGGCCTTGCGGGCACCGTCCTCATCGTAGTACCGATCACCTCGTATGACCTCGATGAACTTCTGGAGCGCCTCGTCATATTCGGCCCGCCCAAGCGCGTGCAAGGCCTCCATGTACACCGACTTCACCTGGCCATCGGGTAGCGATCCGGGATTCTCCAGTTTCGTGGTCAACGCGGAGAAGGTCCGGATGGCATCCGCCGCCGGAAAGAAGGGTGAATGCTCTTCGATCCCCGCAACGAGCTCCTGCGCCTTGTGCGGAAGACTCTCGAGATATGTTCCCGCAAGAACGACCCTGGCATGCTCATTCGTTGGATCCTTTTTCAGAATCCCTCCGAGCAACGCCTGCGCTTCGAGAGGTCTCCCTTCCTTCACCAGCGTTTCTGCCCTGGCAACCTCCTTGGCGAGCGGGTTCGGCAGGGCACGCTTCAACCACTGACTCACAGCAGCTTCCGGCAGGGCCCCTGTGAATTCCTCAATGACTTTTCCGCCGGCGAAAAGCTTGACATTGGGGATGCCGCGAATGCCGTAGCGCGCCGCAATGTCCTGATGCCGGTCCGTGTCAACTTTGGCCAGGACCCATTGTCCGTCTGCACTTGCCGCCAGCTTCTCCAACACAGGACCAAGCATGCGGCACGGCGCACACCATGCTGCCCAGAAATCCACAAGCACAGGGACGGTCTGGCTCCGCGCCAGCACATCCCTTTCAAAATCCTCTATTTCAAAACTCATCAAATGATCGCAGAAGCCGGTTGCTGGTTTTCTTTAACATACGATACCGGCGGCTTATGATCAAGTCCCGAGCCCCCCTACGGTGCATACGTGAGCGCGAAGGAAAGCCCGTCCATGCGGACGTAATACGACGAAGCGGCCAGATCGTGCAGGGGCATGTAGCGTACGCTCGGAGTGAAGGTCACGCCTCTGAACGTGAATGGTTCCATCGTCATGGTGACGTCACTGCCCTTGGTCACGGTGAAGCTCTCCCCTCGGCACTTGAAGGATCCCACTTCCTCGTCGTCTTGCGTGAGTTCCATCCAGACGGTGAGCCCGCGGATCTCATGTTCTTTCGTCATGGTAGGCGACACCGGCGGCCCGTTTTCCAGCGCGATTCTCACCATGACGTCGATCTGTTTCCTCGCGCCGCCTTCGTCATACGCAAGGACAATTTCTTCTTCCTGGTTCTCGTCCAAACGCGCCTGCTGTTCCGTCTCGCCATAATAGCGAAAGCCAATGCGGTTGACAAAGAACCACAGCTTGTGCACCGGCACCCCTTCCGCACTGAAAAACTGTTTGATCACGGGTGCGGGCGCATCCTGCGCGGGTGCATTTTGTACGGACAGCGTTCCTGCAAGTACCAACAACCAATACTTCGTGTTCATGTTTCCCTCCGTGTGTACGGTGAGGATCCCGGTCCTTCAGTCAGCCGGCGGCTGACCTCCAGAGGAAGACTATCTTGTTTTCCGCATCGAGGCGTGACCGCGATGCAAATACCGCTCCGAAGCACCTTCCCTGGTTGTACGCGGGCAATGGGCGCGCGTGTTCACCATCCGTGATGCTCCGTTCGTTCAATGATCTCGTCCTGCAGGGCCTTGCCGAGGTCGCAGAAGTAATCACTGTATCCGGCCACTCTGACGATGAGATCACGATGCTGGCCGGGGTGTTCCTGCGCATCGCGTAGGGTGTCTGCATCCACAACATTGAACTGGATATGGTGCCCGCCCATGGCGAAGTAGGAGCGCACCAGATGCGCCAGCTTTTCAAGGCCCTGTTCTCCCTCCACCAGACCCGGCGTGAACTTCTGGTTCAACAGCGTTCCTCCGGTGCGCACGTGGTCCATCTTGGCTGCAGAACGGAGCACCGCCGTGGGACCCGAGCGGTCTGCTCCCTGAACAGGAGAGATTCCTTCAGAAACGGGGAGCCCCGCCTTTCTCCCTTCGGGAGTTGCCCCGGTCACGGATCCAAAATACACGTGGCACGTTGTGGGCAGCATCTGGATGCGGTACACTCCTCCCTTGGTGTTTGGCCGCCCGTTCACGGCATCGTAGAACATTTCGAAGCCCTCGCGCATGAACGCATCGGCTCGGTCGTCGTCATTTCCGTATCGCGGCGTCCGGTTGTTCAGCATCTGCCGGAGCCGCTCATTTCCTTCGAAATTCTTCTCCAGTGCCTGCAGCAGCTCATCCATGCTCAGTGTGCGCATCTCAAAGACGTGTGTCTTCAACGCGGAGAAGCAATCCGCAAGCGTCCCTATCCCAACGCCCTGGATGTAGCTGGTATTGTACCGGGCTCCGCCGTCTGCATAATCCTTCCCGCTCCGGACGCAATCATCGATCAGGATGGACAGAAAGGGTGTCGGCACATACTGTGCGTAGAGCCGTTCAATGACATTGTTCCCCCGCATCTTGATGTCCACGAAATGCCGGAGTTGTGTACGGTAGGCCTGCAGTACGTCGTCCATCGATTGGAACGCGCGTGGGTCGCCCGTCCGGACCCCTATCATGCTTCCGGTGCGCGGGTCCCTCCCGTTGTGAAGTGCGATCTCGAGAATCTTGGGAAAATTCAGGTATCCGGTGAGGATGTAGCTCTCCTTGCCGAAGGCGCCTGTTTCGACGCAACCGCTGGTGCCGCCGCACCGCGCGTCTTCGATGCTCTTCCCCTGCCGCAGGAGCTCTTCGACCACAACGTCGGCGTTAAAGATCGAAGGTTGCCCCCAGCCCTTGCGCACAATACGCAGAGCGCGCTTCAAGAACTCGTCGGGGTTCTTTCGGCTCAACTGGATGTTGGAGCTGGGCTGCACAAGCCGCATCTCATCAATCACGTCCAGCACGAGGTACGTCACTTCGTTCACGCCGTCCGAGCCGTCAATCGTCATCCCGCCGGAATTGATGTTCGCGAAGTCCGTGTATGTCGCGCTCTCAGCCGCCGTAACCCCGACCTTCGGCGGTGCGGGCTGGTTGTTGAACTTGATCCAGAGGCACTCCAGAAGCTCCCGGGCCTTCTCGGACGTCAGCGTGCCTTGAGCTTTCTCGGCCTGATAGAACGGGAGCATATGCTGGTCCAGGCGGCCCGGGTTGAAGGAATCCCATGGATTCAACTCCGTGACAACGCCGAGATGAACAAACCAGTATGCCTGCAGTGCTTCGTGGAACGTGCGCGGGGCGTGGGCAGGCACTCTCCGGCAGATTGCGGCGAGATGGCTGAGCTCCCCACGCCGCACCGGATCGGTGCACGCACCGGCCTGCTCCTCAAGCACCTCCGCGTGGCGCTCCGCAAAGCGAATCATCGCCTCGGCGGCAATCCGCATCCCCCGCAACTCCTCCTGTTTCGCATACGCCCCGGGATCGGCATGATAGTCGAGATGCGACAGATGCTGATCGATCTCCCGGATGAAATCCAGCATCCCCCGGTGATAGATCTTGTCATCGAGGACCGTGTGCCCCGGTGCCCGTTGCTCCATGAACTCCGTGAAGATACCGGCAGCGTACGCATCGCGCCACGCGGGCGTCATTTCGGCGAAGAGTTTCTCCCGGATGGTGCGGCCTTGCCAGAATGGAATGATCGTCTCCGCGTAGTGCCGCCGGACCTCGTCGCACACCAGATACGGAATCTTCGGACGCGTATGAAGAATCGTGAGATCCTCGAGCGAGTGGCAACAGATCTCCGGGTAAGTCGGCGTCGCCCTCGGAGCCGGACCGCGCTCACCGACGATCAACTCCCCATCGTTGATGCAGATCGCCTTATGATCAAGCACATGCTTGAACACCAGGGCCCGCATGACGGGCGCGGAGTGGAACCCCATGGTTCGATACGCGTCCGTCACCAACAGGGCGCGCTCGGCCGAGAGGTATGGCTGTGTGGCGCAGCTTTGTTCGCGCAATTTCTGAACGCGTTCGGTCATGACCTTCTAACCTCCTCTGTGCACGGTCAATCCGTGCGATCTCAGGGTGTGCTCGATCTCGGCAATCCGCTGCTGCGGCAAAGCCCGTGCGTCCGCCATGCGGAAGGACATCCCCAGTCCCTGGTACTTGGCCGCAGCCCCGGCATGAAAAGGGAGCAGGTGTACATCACGAATGCCGCCCAGCCCGGCCAGCGTTCGTCCTACATCGTTCACGCTCGCGTCGTCATCGTTCACGCCGGGGATGAGCGGTACCCGTGCGACAACGGAGGCGCCGCACGAAACCAGGTGATTGAGGTTCTCCAGGATACGGACATTTGACCACCCGGTGAAAGTTTTGTGGCGCTCCTCATCTATGAGCTTGACATCAAAGAGGAACAGATCCGTCCACCGGCGCACGTCGTCCAGCTGCTCCCTCGTCGCAAGCCCGGAAGTCTCGATTGCCGTGTGTAGTCCGTGCGCCTTGCATGCCTCCAGGACCTCGACGAGAAACTCGTGTTGCAGGAGCGGTTCCCCCCCCGAAAAAGTCACTCCGCCTCCCGATTCATCGTAGAACTTCCTGTCCTTCAGCACTTCTGCCAGAAGCTCCTCTGCATCTATCTCGCGGCCGACAACCTGCCGGGCATCCAGGTAACACTCGTCGGCACAAGAGCCACATATCAGACACCGCAGGTCATCCCGCTTGATCATTGTTCCATCCAGCTGGAGCGCGTGCTGGGGACAACGGTCGATGCAAGAGCCGCAAAGGATACAGCGTTCCGCCCGGTAGGTGACCTGGATATCGGGATTGAGCCCCTCCGGATTGTGACACCACCAGCACGACAGCGGACATCCTTTCAGAAAGACGGTCGTCCGGATTCCGGGTCCGTCGTTTACGGCAAAGCGCATGATATTGAAGATCGTTCCCCGCATGGACTCCTACTCCGCGGCGCCGACAAGCCATAATGTGCGTTGTGGCCGCGAGAGATACTCGGCACCGTCATCAGTTACCACAAGCATCTCTTCGACCGTCACGACGCCGCATCCATCCACCGTCAGCCGTGGCTCGAGCGTGAAGACCATGCCT
>JADLEA010000258.1 GCA_020846365.1 Bacteroidota bacterium | reverse complement strand
GACAGGTCGGGCCACGCTGCTCTCAAGGGTGCGGACATAAAGCTGCGCGACCTCCTCCCCGTCCCGTTCTCCCCGGTTCGTGATATCCACGGAAACCCAGAGCGTATCCTGCGATGATGACGGGATCCTCATCCGGCTCACCTGTGCGTTGGCGTACGCGAAGCTCGTGTAGCTGAGACCGTGACCGAACGGGAACAGAGATTCCCCTCTGAAGTATCGATAGGTGCGTCCTTCCATCGAGTACTCCGCGAAGGGAGGGATGTCGCGAGTCTCCTTGTAGAAGGTGACGGGCAGCCGGCCTGACGGGTTCACATCCCCGAAGAGTACTTCCGCGAGAGCCGTGCCGCCAGCCTGCCCGGGATACCATGCCTCTACTACGGCAGGAACCATGGAAATCTCCGGTAGTGCGAGCGCGCTTCCATTGAGCAGGACCAGGATGACCGGTTTTCCGAGAGAAGCAACCGCCCGCAAGAGCCGCCGCTGTGGCGTCGGAAGCGTGATGTCCGTGCGATCTCCGCCGTGAAACCCGGGCACTGCAACTTCCATTTCCTCTCCTTCGAGGCGGGGTGAGAGGCCGAGCGTGAGGATGATGAAATCTGCCTGTTGCGCGGTCTCCACGGCTTTGTCCTGAAGCGATTCATCGGGGATCTCCCACAGCAACTGTACCAGCGACCCGCTTCTCCTTCACTTGCCCTCCAAAGAGAAGGGATAGGGCGTTCCTCCCTGCAGTGCAATGGTTCCGTACGTCGGCGTTTCGCTACCGCCGGTCGCAGAAGACACCACCGAGTCACCGACCCTCAAGGAAAAAGCGCGGAAGCCATACGTCCCAAGGGTGTACAACCCGGACACAGGCGGCGTCAGAGTGCCGGTCCATCGGATTGAGAATTCTGCGGAGTCCCCGCAATCCAATGGCAGTTCGGTGCACCATGCGAAGTCCACCGTCGAGTCGATCCGGGACACTTCGGGTGCTCCGTCAGCATGCATCCCCCTGAAGTACTCTGCGCGCAGCCCTTGCGCAGTGCCGGCACCGGTCGAGCAGGAGAGAAAGCGCGGGTCGATCACCTCCAGAAGAGGAACGCCGTCGGCGAACCTGGCGCCGGGTGAATACGTAACGGTGGCATTCTTCCCCGCACGCATACGAAGGCCCTCCAGCGGGGTTACCGCCCCGTCCGGCACTCCATAATAGTTGCCGAGCAATGAAAGGACATCATGTGCATTCGGACCTATGACAGCAATGCGCGGAGGCGTGTCTCTGATCGGGAGGATGCTTCCCTCATTCTTGAGGAGCACCATGGATTTGCGGGCGGCTTCCAGCGCAAGGGTACGGTGCTTCGGCGAGCCGACGACGGACATGGGGAGGGCTGCATAGGGGACCATTTCAGGCGGATCGAACATGCCCAGCATGAACCGTGCGCGAAACAGGCGGCCGATGGCGCGATCCAGCTCGGCTTCCGTCAGCAACCCGCGACGCACCGCCTCAACGGGCGCGGCGTCCTGGAAACTGCAGTTGAGATCCGTTCCCGCCCTGATGGCAAGGGCCGTGGCTTCTGCGGCATCCCGCTTCACTTTGTGCCCCTTGAATATATCCCCGATCGCGCCGCAGTCGGAAGTCACGTAGCCATTGAATCCCCACTCCTTGCGCAGGATGCGTTCCAGGAGGACGTTGCTGCCGCAGCACGGATCGCCAGCGTACCGGTTGTACGCGCACATCACGGATTGCACGTTTGCCTCATCGACGCACATACGAAAGTGTGGGAGGTACGACTCATAGAGGTCGCGCTCCGACGGATACACATCGAAACTATGGCGGTCTGGTTCGGGCCCGCTGTGTACCGCGAAGTGTTTCATGGTAGCGACGACCTTCAGATAGCGCTCGTGATCCCCCTGGAGCCCGCGTATGAACGCCGCTCCGCACTTTCCGGCGAGCGTGGGATCTTCGCCGAACGTTTCCATACCCCTCCCCCACCTGGGGTCCCGGAACAGGTTGATGTTTGGAGACCAGAATGTGAGCCCCTGATACTGCCGCCGCTGTCCTTTGCGAACAAAGTCGTGATGCTTCGCCCGCGCTTCGTCGCTGATGGCTGTCCCCACGGCTTCGAAGAGATGCGTATCCCACGTCGCGGCCAGCCCGATGGCCTGCGGGAAGACCGTAGCGTATCCCGCCCTGGCCACACCGTGGAGCCCTTCACTCCACCAATCATATGCGGGGACATCCAGGCGCTCAATGGCAGGTGCCTCGTTCACCCATTGCCCTGCTTTCTCCTCGAGTGTCATGCGGGAAAGAAGGTCGCGCACGCGTTCGTCGATCGGCGCAGAAGGATTCTTATAGCGTGGATGCAATCCTTGTCCCATTGTGTTTTCTCCGCAAAATAGCATGAGAAGACAGAACAACATGGATGCGCGGGCGGTCATACACGTTCCTTTCAGGTACATTGACGTACTCGTGCCCCCCCCAACTCATTGATTTCCCATGACGAGGGGCACAGAACTGCACTAACGCACAGACCACTCGTACAAGCCCGCCGAGAAGCCGTCCCGGAGGCGGACGGAAAGCCGCAGATCCGAAGTGACGACGGGATCGAACGTCACGCGGTTGGGCCTGTCCTTTTCAGGAGCCGGGCCGGAGGGATGTCCAACCGGTTTCCACGTGCCGCCGTCAAGATAGAGAATCTCCCATGCCGCCGGGACACGGCATTCACCCGAGCCGGAATCATCAAACCAGAACGTCGTGACTTCGGATATCCGCACGGGCTCCGGGAGATGAAACTGCACCCACTCCGTCGTTCCTTTCTTCGGCCACCAGTGGAAACGCGGCAAGGTGGGATCATTTGATCGTGAAGGCACGAGCTGGTCGTTGATGGCTTCCCAACCTCTCCCTCCCGAGACCGTGATCGTGCTTCTGTATGCCAGGGTCGGCGCGGGTTCGGGTTTTGCTGCGCTGCCCTCCGAAGCCGGCCAGACGGTCATCTGTTGTTTGCCCCGGTGAGCCCAGGCGTAATACGGTATCGCCACAAACGGCCTCCGCTCCGAAATCCTGGTTTCACCTTCAAGCGTTCTCTTGGTGGCAAGCCCGACACCCGAAATCGTCTGAACGCCACCCAGGAGATCGGGGCGAAACGAAGTAGACAGCGTGCTGGAATCCGGAATCACCATCCCGAGCAGCCACGGCTCCGGCTGATCCGGTCCTTCAAGGCAGAAGACGATCGGTCCGCGTTCCAATGCGACCTTGCCGCGATCATCGACAATCTGTTCGTGTGCGGTCACGCGCCGGACGGGCATGGGAAGCATGATCTCCACGCGGTCGTCGATATTCCATTTCCGCGTGAGCACCGCATAGCCGTGATCCATCGCAAACGTTGCTGGAGACCCGTTGACGTTGATGGTGACCCGGTCGGTCGACTGGTCACGGTAGGTGTAGAGATCGGTGGGGAGCGGGCTGCCGAGGGCCCACCCCGGGATGCGCCAACGGAGCGAGAAGGAGGTCGCTGGTCCCGGTCCCATGGTGAGGGCGATGCGGCCGTCCCAGGGATAGTCCGTCGTTTGCCGGATCTGCCGAAGTCCGGTCCCCTGAGGTACCTCTGCGGATCCCCCGATGTAGAGGTTCACGTAGATGTCATTCCCCCGCGTAGCGTATGCGTAGCCCGGAAGCGAGGCGAGAAACCGGATGTCGTTGGGCGGACAACAGGCGCAGGTGAACCACGGCGATCGCTCCGTTCCGTGGATCGTCTCCAGGGGATTGGGGTAGAAGAATCGATCGCCGGTCATGGCGACGCCGGAGAGGAACCCGTTGTAGAGAACGCGTTCCAGAACATCCATGTATTTTGCGTCCCCGAAGTGCAGGAACATCCGGTGGCTCCAGAACGCAAGAGCAATGCCAGCGCATGTTTCGCAATATGCGCTCAGGTTGGGCAGGTCGTAGCGCGGACCAAAGCCCTCGATGTTTCCCGCAGCGCCTATGCCGCCGGTGATGTACAGCTTGTGCGCAACGACATCTTCCCACATCTTCTCCAGCACCGGCAGGTATCCTGTTCCGGGTTTCAGTGCGGCCACGTCAGCCATGCCGGCATACAGGTATCCCGCCCGCACGGCGTGGCCCACGGCCTCAGTCTGTTCCAGGACCGGAATGTGATCCTGGTTGTACGTTTCCCCCTGGGGAGTCCCCCGCCCTCGCTGCCGGATGAAGAAGTCCGCCAGCTCCACGTACTCTTTGCGGCCCGTGACCTGGTAGAGTTTCACGAGACCCATCTCGGTTACCTGGTGGCCCGGCACCGTGAGCATTTTGCCCGGTCCGAATGTCTCCACCAGCAGGTCGGCGCTTTTGAGTGCCACATCCAGCAGCGTACGTTTGCCCGTGGCTGCAAAGTGCGCCACTGCGGCTTCATACAGATGCCCGGCATTGTACAGCTCGTGACTCCCCTTCATCCGGTCATTGATCCATCGCTCGTTGGCCCAGGACGCCTCCGGCTTCATAGTGCGCATGGTGTAGAGGTAGCCGTCCTGTTCCTGCGCGCTTGCGATCTTCGTGATCAGAGAATCCATCCTGCAATCGATCTCCGCATCGCCTGTGTTCGCATGGAACGCATACGCCATGCCTTCGATGAGCTTGAACACGTCAGAATCATCAAAACCGTACCGGGTGCAGAATGTGCCTTCCGGGATAACCCCGCGCAGGACGCTGTCTGCGATCTCGAAATTCCGGATACGTCCGGTGATCTCGCATTGCGCCAGTGCATGAGGAATGGTGACACTCCTGTTGGTCTCCAGGCGCTTCGCCCAGAATCCGTCGTCCAGTCGAACGTGTCCGAAGTGCACGGGGGTGATGGGATATCCGGAGTCCTGACCGCATGCCACCACGGGGAGTGCGAGGAAAGACACAATGATTGCAAGACGTGCATGCAACATCGGAAGGCGAGCATACGCAGGCGCGAGCCGGTGGGATTGCATTGCGGAGGAATCGCCTGCCGATTCCGGGTCGGCACGCCGCTTGCCCGATGCGGCCCGACGGCCTGCCTGATGGATCAGGGATGGGTGTGATGATCCGCTGACAATTCGAGAGTCCATGCGGTGTTAGCCTTCCGGTGGTCTATGGACGCAAGTACGCAATCTGTACAGACAGGAGTTGGTGAAAATGGAATGTTCAGGGGTCAAGATACGAAGCGGGAGAGTCAAAAGACAGAGGGCCCGGCCGGAAGGTCAGGTGCACACGTTCCTGCCTTCGCAGCCGGGCCTCCGGGCGATGCGCATCATGCGCGTCGCTATCCGAATCCTACGGCGTTACCGTCAGTCCAAACCACCACTGAAGCTGCTCCAGTTCCTGACCGTCGATGCCTTCTGCGAACACGGGCACGACCAGCACGCGGGCCTGGAAGATCGGCGACGGGGAGAGAGTCAATCCCGCCATAAAAGTCGTCTTGATGTCACTCACCTCTTCCTTGGGCTGCGTGTAACGCTCGCCGAAATTCGACCGGTTCTCGATTGTACCGTTGTAGTCTCTGTATCGTCGCTGGAACATGGCCAGCGTGACGTCTTCGATCTCCCATTTCGACATGTCCCGGCAGAGCCCCAGCAGGATCCCCGCTGCTTGCGAGGCCTTGATGTTCACAAAGATCGGAATCCGAAAACTCTGCCGTTTTGCCGTGAAGGTCCACTGGAGACTCTTCACCTCGTCCTCCTGATTGAACCAGGAATAGGGGTTCGACGTGTTTTCTTGCCAGCTCGCGGACCGGCCGTGCGCTTCCACGTTCTCGGCGGTGCGGGTTTCAACGTCGTTCAGTTCCAGTTGCGCGCCGAGCGAAAGCGTCACCCGCGGGTCCAGGTCCCAGTTGAGCGTGGCAAGAAAGAGGTTGGAGGTCATCTTCTCCTCTCCCCCTCCGGCGCGGATATCGGAGAAGCGGTAGTGCGAGTAGCTGGTTACCGGCGTCGAAACGTCGATCCACGAGTAGTAGCTGTAGTTCGTGTCCAGAACAGCAGAGGCCGTGCGGAGCTGAACAGATGACCATTGCGGACGGTAGAAGAGCGTAAGGGTGGTGGAGGCGCTGAGGCGCGAACGCAACTCGAGCCCGAATTGCGTGGTCTTCCCGTCATGCCGCCAGTCATGGTATTTGTTCGCGGACCTGGTGGAAAAGCTGGTCGAATTGGTGTACGCGTAGGAGTAATACGATGTGTCCAGGTTTGTCAGTGCCTGCGTCGCAGTCCCCCAGAGGTGTCCCCCCGAAATGCCGATCGACGTCTTTTCGCTCACGGCGAGGAGAAGACCTCCTGCAACCTCCCAATGGTTGTACCCCTGCGCCCGCAGCTCGTCGTTCGCCCAGAGGGAGACGGACGTGGAGGATCCATAGTATGAATCCCACAGATTCGAGGAGCCGAAACCGCCGTTCCGGTCAAAAAGCACCCGGCTGACCTTGATGCCGGCGTCCAGGCGATCCAGAAATCTCTGCCGTGCGAACAGGGATATGAAATGCCCGTTCTGGTGCATGTTGTCCTGGCCGCTGTATCGGTCGACGATCGGCATATTGGACTTGTCCTCGGCCGTGGCACGGCCGGCATAGTCAGCACCGATGACGGAATGGTAGATATCCTGCGGGACATTGTAGTACTTCTGGTCCTGCATCACCAGTTGATACGTGGCGCCGAGGAACAATTCCGGCGCGAATTCAGGAAGAGGGCGTCCGATGTACGCGCCGGAGAACACAGGCTCGAGTTCGCGACGGTTCTGCACATAGATGGACGGATAGTACTGAGGCGCAAACCTCGAATCCATTGCGTAGGTCCGGTACCAGGGATACACGAACACGGGCTCGTCTCGCACATTGCGTGCAGCGCGAAAATCTGTGTAAAGCATCACGTCGCCATATGTGCTGTCCAACCGGAGGTGCGCCGGGCTCAAGACGAGGTCCAGTAGCGGATCGCGCAACACCCCTGGCGTCGTGCCTGCAAACTGTCCCAGGCCGTACGGGATGACGTTCGTGGGCTTGAAAAAGAAATCCGTCTGTTCGAACCCCTTCTGGAGCACGCGCTCGCCGTAGTATTGGCCGCGGGCCGCTCCGCTCAGGAGTACCAGAATGAGGATCAAGAACGAAATCCTGATGGCGCTCTGTACATGTGTGTTCATATGAGCATCCCCTCTTGGTGCATTTCTGTTCAGACCCCCGGCGTCGGAGGATCGTGGGAATCCGTCACTGTGTCCGGGTGTCCTGCCACACCAACACTTCGTGCGAACGTTTCTCGAAGAAGTCGGGACAACGGCCGTCTCCGCCTCCCGCAATGCCGCCGTCGGGGTGTGCAATAATGTCACCGTTGATGTTGTAGAGATCGCTAAAGAAGTCGCAGCATTGTGCAGGGACGAAGTACACGGTGTTGCCCTTGTATTCGTATCGCCAGATGGACTGCGGCGGATTACCGACCGGTGCGGCGGAATACTCCTCAATGAGGCGGCCCACCCATGTAGGATGAACATCATCCGGGGTGACGACATCATCACACTGGAATCCGTTGAACATTAACACCAGCACGACGGCTCCAAGCATCTTCATAGTGTTCTCTTCTCCACGTGTTGGACGAAACCTCTTCTCATGCTTTCCCGGACGATTCCGGCATGGCAGTATTCGCACTGCGTCGGGTCACAGAACCGGACCTCAACAGCCGTCCGCATCGCACCAGGGACGATCCCTCCCAGTTCAGAACTGTATCGCAGTCGCGGCGTCTATCCTTACGTTAAGGCGTTTCGATGGATCCGATCGCGAGCAGTACGTGAAGTGCCACCAGACTGAGGGATTGGGAATCAAGGGTTCCCCCAGGCCGGCCCAAATGGCGCAATCCGGGTTGTTCTTGCGAAACGTCTCTCCCCCCTGGCTCTCTGCGATCCCGGCGGCAACGTTGCTATTGACCCACGAATGGGTGATGCGCGCGTCACCACACGTCATGAGGCCCGAAAGGCTGTCATAGCGTATATCGACGTACGTCGCCGTGTAGTAGTAGGAGACGTACGGAGAAATCGACGACCGGAACTTGTACGACCACTCCTGTGCCGTGCCGTTGGGATTCATTGCGTCGGTTGTGATGCTCACGAGCGTTGCGCTGGTATCGACCTTCAGCATTGCGGCGCTTACGCCAGGGTACTTGTAGCCCGCCGTTATGCCCTCTTCGCTCTCTTTGACAAACCGGTCCGGGCCTTCGCTCAGGGTGCAACTGATCCCGAACAGACAAAGCAGTACAGGCATGATCGGTGTTTTGTTCATCGTGTTCCCCCTGAAAGAGTGACGTCTGACCGGCAGCGCATACCAGTCTACCTCCTGGTTCCCATACCCACGCTGGCGCTGCTGCCGACCGGCCACACTACTTCTTCACTGCCGTGAACGAGCCGACATTCGTCACGCCGATATAGCTTACCCATCTCCATTGCCCGCTATAGGATGCGCTGTCAAACCGTCCGGAGAGAAACACATTGTTGTCCTTCCACTGCGGATTCAAATTCACATGAAGTGTGGTGTCGACAATGCTCCCCCGAAGCTCCCCTTCTCCAACCTGTGGACCGTAACCTGTCTGGAATTGGAGAGCTTGCAGATGCCAGCTTCCTGACACACGGCCAGTGTCGGACAGAGCGATCGCAAGCCACCCACAAACGACGGGGACTCCGGTCGTATCACGTGCGATATATGCGTATGTGCCTTGGGGGACATCAAGAAGCGCGCCGGGATTCGAGCTGCTGTCCTTGCAGCCGATCATCGCGACAGACACGACGATGGGCATGAGGATTTCTTTTCTCAGATTGGAATTCATACATATCCCCTTACTCAATGCACCGTGTGCCCGTGCGCTCTCCCCTACGGCGCCCGGGCACGCATGTGCAATCTCTCAGCGAACGAGGTGCATCATCCTCGCCGCCGAATATTCCCCCGCTCCAATCCTATACACGTACACACCCGCCGCCAGTGAGACCGCGGAGAAACGGACTTCGTGCGGGCCGGCCTCTATTGTCCTGCTCTCCAGAACGGAGACCTTCCTCCCGAGGAGATCATATACCACGAGGTCCACATGCACTGCTGCGGGGAGAACATACCTGATCGTGGTCTCGGGGTTGAACGGGTTCGGGTAGTTCTGCTGGAGTGCAAAACCGCCCGGCAAAGGGGCCTGGTCCGACACATCCAGCACGTGGTAGCACGTGCTCTGGTATTGAGTCCGGGGAAGCGGCTCTACCGCTGCCACTCCCACAGCAAACGGCGCTGAACCGATCTGTGCGATCGTGTCGACGGGATAGGCATACTCTTTCCTGAAGATTCTCTGCACGACAGCCACATACGCGCCGAACGGGATGCCGGACGTTGAAACGCTCAAATCAAAGGTGCAGGCACAACGCGCCCGCACAGTCGTCGTGTCAGTTTCATCGACGTACAGCGTATCATGTGAGAGTCGCGTTGCCATGAGGAACAGCGAAGCACAGTTCGCGTGCACTCCGGTATTCCAGACCGTCACGTAGTCGCCATTTGCCGTGACATAGACAGAATCTTCAGCTCCCCTGCTCGTGCCGATGCCGAGGGTGATGAAGCACAACAGGATGCACAGCTTTCTCATGCTTTCCTCCGGGTTGATCTGCATGCCGGCATCGGTGTTCACCTCCGTCGTACATGCGCAAGTATGCCCTGCCGCGGCAGGGGAAGCGAAAGCGTCAATGAGAGCGAATGAGCATAGTATTCGATGTACTCGTAGTGCGATGGGTCGGCACCGCAGCCGGAGCACCCCCTTTCGGCGTCGACTGTCGCCCGGTTCATCATCGCAAACACATTCACTGTATCCGGACGGAACGGCTCGCTCAGGACCATGGGCCTCCCCGGGGCTATCTGCCCTACGCTGAGCGATTCCGCTTCGAGCTCCAGGCTCACTGAGAGCACAAAGTTTCCGTCCGGATCAGTGACCCCCAACGGCTTGTCATCAGTGCGGATGTTCCCGACCACCACCCGGAGCGTCGTGTCGAATCTCGTGCGTGCCAGCATGAGGACGGTCACCCCCGTTGCAGGGTCGCCATCCGCCCAGGTGATCGTCCCGCTGAGAGAATACCTGTGGTACGGCGGGGGCAGCGGCGAAGTGCCCAGGACCAACGGAACGAGCAGCGTCCAGAGCAGCATGACCATCAGGCAATTCCGAGTGCGCGGTGACGGCATATACGAGGGTTGAGGATGCATGCGGCGCTCAGAATCTGAATGTCAGGCCAGCCACAGGGAAGAGCGGAAACAGCCGGATGTCTTTCAGCCGCGCGCTCCAGGAAAGACGGGGGTCGGGATGCTGGTGCAGCTCCCACGCGAAGGGATCCAGAAGTCCGTAGCCATTGATCAACTGGAGCGAGGCCTGGCCCGCAATGCCGCCCAGGGTGAACCGGTAGAGGGCCTGGAGCTCGAGGCGCTGAAACCCGGGGAACCGGCTCCCGTTTACGTCGATGACACCGATGGCCATGGAGGGCGAAACACCGACGCCGCCCCTGTCCATCTCATACCGCGGCGCATTCGCCGAAGAAGCAACGGTCACCTCTCCCGTCTCCCCCGCCGCGAGCACCGCCAGCATGCTGACGATCCAGTTGTCATCCGGCATGAAAGCGAGCGAAGCATGGACCTCGTGACGGCGGTCGAACTGAGGCCTGAACGCCGCTCCCCTGTTCAGTTCGGTGAAGAGCTGGTCGGTCCAGGAGACGGTGTAGCTGAGAGAACCGTTGAAGCGCCCCGTCCGCTTTTCTATGGTGG
>JADLEA010000257.1 GCA_020846365.1 Bacteroidota bacterium | reverse complement strand
TCCGCACAGGCCAACCCATCACTTTGATGGCGGCCTCGTCGATATACACGAGCACAATATTGGTATCAGCGATGCGCTCCCCGCGCACCATATATCGGAGAGTGGTAGCTTCGTCTTCCAGTACAGCCAGGGGAGTACGAAGAAGGAAGATCAGGAGCAACGTCACGGCCGCTGTGGCGGCAACCGTCAGTACCGAGCGGCGCGTTACTGTCGCGTGAGCCATTGGTCCGGGTTCTGTTTTTCTTGGTCTTTCCAGACTTCAAAATGCAGACGCGGCCCGTCCAGCGTGTCCCCGCTGGTCCCCAGGATGTCTCCTTCCGCAATCGTCTGCCCTTCCGTGACGTCGATATCGGCCAGATGCGTATAGACCGTCCGGTACCCGTCCTGATGATTCAGGATGATCAGGTTGCCATACCACGGGAGCCACCAGATCGTTGCGACTTCGCCGGGTGCGACGGCGGCGACGGCAGAGCCCGGCCGCACGGCAATGTCCACACCGGTATTCTGCGTGACGGTGCGCAATGTCGGATGTCGCTGCGGCCCGAAGCGCGCGACGATGGATCCTTCCGTGACTGGCCACGGGAGCTTTCCCTTCTTGCGCTCGAATGTTCCGGAGATTCGCGGAGCTTCGGGCGTGCGAGGGAGCTTTTGCTCAGCGGTTGCACGTTCCTTGCGCATGCGTTCAGATTCCACGAGCCGTGTGATCAGTGCTTCCATCTCGCGCGCAGCTTTGCTCTGGCGCTGAATCTGCCGCGCTATGGTATTCTTGTCCTTGCGAATACGCTGGAGCGTCTCACGGCGCTCATTCGACAACGACACCAGCCGGTCTTCCTCCACCCCTTTTTCGGCAAGAACCCGCCGTTCTTCGCTCAGTTCCTTTTCTGCCCGCGCCTGCATCTCTTCATACTGCTTCTGCTTTTCACGGATCCTCTGCGCTTCTCTCACCCGTTGATCGGTGAATCTCCTCAAGTATTCGTTCCGTGCCACGAACTGCTCGAGGGAAGAGGAAGCAAAGAGGATCTCGGCATCATACAGCCTGCCGGATTTGTACACGGACCTCACGTAGCGAGAAAAATGATCCTTCAGAAAGGTCAACTGGGCTTCCAGCGTCCGCGTGGTGCGGCGCGTGGTGTCGATGCGGGCCTGCAACCGGCGTTCTTCCGATTTAAGCCGGCTGATCAGCTTGCGCACGAGCGTGGCTTTGCGGTCATACGTATCGAGCAGCTCCAGAGTCTCCGTCTCGTTTCTCTGCTGTTCGAGGCTTCGCGACTCCAGGTCACGGATCTGTGCGCGGAGGGATTCCAGTTCGTCCTTGTGGCGCTGGAGATCCTCCTGTGCACGCGCCGTATCATTCCCCCCGGCCAGGAGGACAAGGAGGACGAACCAGATGAGGCAGGGGGTCTTCATCGATGCTTGCATCTAGTATTTCGCTGCGGAGCGGGGAACCGTGTATTTGAAAGAGAGTTCGCCGGGGTTCATGGAGAGCGAAGAGTAATAGACGGACAACCGCCTCCCCGTATCGGGAAACTCCACCGTAATCTGGCGCGGCATCCGTTGGCGTCCCTGTTCTTCGGGAAGCGACGTCTCGGCACGTATCCCGAATGCCCCGCCTGTTCTTTCATAGCGTGCCACCAGCGACGTGGCAGGGTCGACCCAGAACGACTCATTCCCGTCGGCGTGCCTGTAGGTCAACCGGAAATAGTCCCCGTCCACGGCGTACTGCGCGGGATCCATACCTTGAGGGAACCGAAAGGTGCCGGTAAATGCATCCAGGATCTGGTCAACCGTCAGGTCCAGCGGAATGCCCCACCGGACCCCTGCATCCGTCGGAACGCCTGAGAACACTCTGTTCTCCATCCCGTTGTACATCAGATACCGTGACCGGCTGAGGAAGAAAAAGCCCGCATCCATGCCGAAGGGCCCTTCGAACCGGATCAACATCGAGTCCGGTTTGCGCATGGCTATGGTAAAGAAGACCGATCCCGCCATTTCCGGGCTTTCAAAGGTTACGCTCCCCGTGCCGCTCATGCCCGTGATGCCCGCAGCGTTTCCGGAAGATCTGCGAATGACTTCCGCGGCGGGAGTCCGGTCCGCGTCCAGGAGAAGTTTCTCCGTCGTGGAGGCACAGCCAATCAGAAAGCCGCCGAACACGCCGAGAAGACACAGGCGGTGGAGCGTCGTCATATCGACCCGCGCGCAATCTTGTCACGCAGTGCAGAGTTGTTCTCGTCCAGCTTGAGGGCCATGTTCCAGTGCTCGATGGCGAGGTCTTTCTGGTTGAGTTTGTAGTAGATGTCACCCAGATGCTCGTACACCACGGCATTCACCTCGCCCTTGCTGATCGCCTTCTTCACGTACGTTTCCGCTTCCGTGTACTGCCCGAGGCGGAAGTAGATCCATCCGATGGTATCCAGGTACGATGCATTCTCGGGCTGTGCTTCGACCGCTTTGCGGGACATCTCGAGCGCACGTTCAAGGCGGAGATTCCGCTCCGCAAGGCTGTAGGCATAGTTGTTCAGCACAAGGTGGTTCTCGGGATCCAGCCGCAGTGCTTCCTCGTACAGGTTATCCGACTCCTCGGGCCGTTTCATGGTGTCATAGACAAGCGCGAGCTGGGCAATGACGTCCACGTCTTTGGCATTGATTTGCCGCGCACGTTCAAGAACGCGGGCGGCGTCGGTGTTGCGATTGAGGCGGCTGTACGAGATGCCAAGGAAGAAGTTCACGCGGAAGTCATCGGGGAGCACTTTCACCGCCGACTCAAGAATCCGGACCACCTCCTCGAAGTTGTTCTTGCCGAGGAACACGGAGGAGAGGTAGACCCACGCATCAGGATTCCAGCTTGCGAGTTCGGTGACGCGTTTGAAGCTGCGCACCGTCAGCGAGTCGTCGCGCGTAACGCTTCCGATGGCGCCGAGGAACCAGTACGGACGCCAGTCGTCGGGGTGCACCCGGGCAATGCGCTCGAACATCGAACGGGTTACGGGCGCCAGCGTGGAGTCTTTCCCCATTTGTGCGAAGTACATCTCGCCAATACGGACTTTCACATCTGCCGAGACGGAATCGCGGTCGAGACTGGTATCGAATTCCCGGGCGGCCTGTGTGTATTCGCCGCGTGAAAGACGCACTCCCGCAAGCTCCGCCTGGATTTCCAGATCGTCGGGATAGACTTCACGCAGGTCCGAGTACACAACGAGCGCGGAGTCGAATTGCGACGCGCGCACATACGTCTGACCCAGAGTCTTCTTGAGCTCTTTGTTGCTGGGATCGAGAAGGGTCATCTGGCGCAGGGCTTCCGCTGCGCGGTCGAACCGGCCCAGTTTGTTCTGGATGTCCGCGATCTGGAGCAACACGTCCCACTCGGGACCGAAGCGTTCCACGATTCGCTCATACACCTCAAGTGCCCGAAGCGGTTTTCGTGTCTGGTAGATACGCGCAAGGTGGTACCAGGCGTCGATCTGCGTGGAATCGCGTTTGATCACTTCTTCAAACTGCTCGGCCGCGGCGTCGAAGTCGAATGCGGCAGCGGAAATGTCGGCCAGGTTTCGACGGTAGGTGAGTTCATCGGGGGCAAGCCGCACAGCTTCGCGGGCAGCGTCTATGGCAAGCGAATGCTTGGTGAGCTGCGAGTAGCACTTGGAGATCGCGAAGTAGATTGCGGGGTCCTTGTCATAACGCAGTGCGTCCTGGTATTCCAGGATCGCCTGCGCAAGATTCCCTTTCATCTCCTGCGTCGCGCCATCCACAAAGTGCTGTAGCGCCTTATCATTTCCTCCGTCCGTTCCCTCCCTGGAGGCCGCCTCCTGCTGTTTCCCTTTCCCCAACGGGTCGGTCTCCGAGCCGATCCAGCACCCCTGCAAAGCCAGGAAAACAGGCAAAATCCAAACAAAACGCACATTCCTCATAACTGCAAATCTCCTAGGCCGTCACATCTCTCTATGCAAAAAATATACCCATTGCCTCACTGAATAACAAGCAGCCCGGCCAGGGGTTCCCCGCGCGTTGGAAAGGGTCTCTGCCACAGTCGTTCAACTGACCGTAAATGCGGGTTTGCTTGACATTGCCTCCCTTGTTTAATACATTTACGCCACACCGAACACATAATCCTTAAGGAGGATGCCCAATGAGGAGCAATGCACAAAGGTTTAGCGGTTTTCTTGGTCTTATACCGGCCGCCGTTCTGGTTCTCTCTCTGAGCGTGTTCGGCTGTGGCTCGTCGGAGGATGCGATCGAAGAATGGGAATCTGCGCCGGAAGTTTCTCCTACGGCAATGATGGAATACCGCATCGACAGTCTCCAGAACGAGAACCGGCGTCTGCGTGATCAACTGGAAGCGGTTGCGGCGGAAAACAGAAATCTGACCGCGCGGAATGCGGAGCTGGAGACGAAACTGGCCGAGGCCATGGCTGCCCCCCCCACCCCGGTCGAAACCGCTCCTGACATTGCGGGAGGTTATGACGGCGCGCTGCAGAAATTCCGGATGAGAGACTACCAGGGTGCCATTGCGGACTTCCAGGGCCTGTTGAACAGCGGAATCGAAGCCAGCCTGGCAGACAATTGCCGCTATTGGATCGGCGAGTCGTACTACGGGCTCCGCGCGTACAGCGAAGCGCTCAAGAGCTTCCAGCAGGTCAACGACCTGGAACGCTCAGGCAAGAAAGCCGATGCAACCCTGATGATCGGCAACTGCTATCTCGCCATGGGGAACAGCGGTGCTGCAAAAGAGGCATTCCAGAAGGTCGTATCCGATTTCCCGGCGAGTCCGCTCGTCGACAAAGCCCGGGAAAAATTGGCGAAACTGAACTAACCGGGGGCGTACTCCGGGGGCTTTTCATAAATGGAACGGGGACTCCGCGAGTGTTCCCCCGGGCCTGCAAACAGAGACACCCTGCCGCGCACATTGTGCCGCAGCAGGGTGTCTGTTTTTTCTGCCATTTCGGGTGCCCCGAATCGTTCCGCTACGTTCTCTTCCCGTGCAGGAATTCCTGCGCAATGCGCATGTCCTCCGCGCTCCCTATGAATAGCGGGGCGCGCTCATGCAGGCTTGTCGGCTGAATGTCGAGCGTGCGTTTCTCCCCGTTCGTACTTGCACCGCCGGCTGCCTCAACAAGGTAAGCCAGAGGATTGTTCTCGTACATCAAACGAAGTTTTCCGTTCGGGTTCTTCGTGTCGCCGGGATAACAGTAGATCCCCCCGTAGAGCATCGTCCGGTGCACGTCCGCCACGAGCGAGCCGACGTACCGGGATGAGTAGGGACGCCCCGTCTCTTTGTCTTCTTCCTTGAGATAGCGAATGTAGCGCTGCATTGCCGGAGCCCATCGGCCTTCATTGCCTTCGTTCACGCTGTAGATCGTACCCTTCCGGGGCATCTGGATGTTCTCGTGGGAGAGCAGGAATTCCCCCACGCTCGGATCCAGTGTGAATCCATGCACGCCATGCCCCGTGCTGTACACAAACATCATGCTCGAGCCGAAGAGCACGTAGCCTGCCGCCACCTGCTGATTCCCCTGCTGGAGGACATCCTCCATTGTTCCCGGCCCGGAAGCCGTGACGCGCCGGTAGACGGAGAAGATCGTTCCGATGGTCACGTTCGCGTCGATGTTTCCTGATCCATCCAGCGGATCGTAGAGGAGCACATATTTTCCATTCGGGTAGTTTTCGGGAATGTGCAGCAGATCCTCGTTCTCTTCGGAGGCCATGACGCAGAGATGGCCGAGATGGTCCATCGCTTTGTAGATGGTCTGGTCGGCAAACTCGTCCAGCTTCTTGATCACGTCGCCGCTGATATTCATCCGGTCGGTCCTGCCGAGGATGTTCACCAGCCCGGCTTTCGTCACCTCGCGCCACACCAGTTTGGCGGCGAGCGACATACCGTGCAACAAACCCGAGAACTCGCCTGTCGCGCCCGGATGGCTGCGCTCTCCTTCAATGATGTGCCGCTCGAGGGTGATGAGTTTCGCGGGGAATGGAGTCTGGGAGCTCATGGTCGCCTTCCGAGAGTGAGCACTGGTGGAAATCTACCCAACGAGTGAGTCAGATGCAATGAATCGAATCGGTCCTGGAGGCGGACGGTTCTGTCGAAATGCCGTACTTCAATCGCGGGGGACCCGCGGTGCTGCCAGTTCCTGATCCTTGTACTGCAGCTGGTACAACCGATAGTACAGGCCGCCGAGAGCGAGGAGCTCCTGGTGGGTCCCGGTTTCGCGGATCTCGCCCTTGTGCATGACGAGGATCTTGTCGGCCGACTGGATCGTGGACAGGCGGTGGGCGATGACGATCGACGTTCGCCCGTGCAACAGCTTCTTGATTGCCTGCTGCACGAGCATTTCTGTCTCGGTGTCCACGCTGGATGTGGCTTCATCCAGAATGAGGATGCGGGGATGCACGGCCAGCGCGCGGGCAAACGAGATCAGCTGCTTCTGGCCCACTGACAGCGTGGCACCCCGTTCCTTGACCTCGGCCTGATACTGCCCGGGCAACTGTTCGATGAACCGGCTTGCCCCGACAACCTTCGCGGCCGCCCGGATGCGCTCGTCCGGAATGCCATCGTTCCCCAGGCCAATATTGCCGGCGATGTTGCCGGAGAAGAGGAACACATCCTGCAGCACCACGGCCATATGCCTGCGGAGATCGGCCTGCGTCACATGGCGGATGTCTGTCCCATCCACCAGAATCTCCCCCCGCTGCACGTCGTAGAAACGGCTCAGCAGGCTGGTAATCGTCGTCTTGCCTGCGCCCGTATGTCCGACAATGGCCACGGATTCTCCGGACTTGATCGAGAAGGAGACATTCTTGAGGACCCACTCCGGTTCCTGGCCGTCGACAGGAGGCGTGTACGAAAACCAGACGTTCTTGAATTCGATATCACCCCGCACGGTAGCAAGCGGCACAGGATGCTCCGGATCGGGAATCATCGTGTGATCGTCCAGGAGCCGGAACACCCGTTCCGAACTGGCCATGGCGGTCTGCATGATGTTGTACTTCTCAGAGAGGTCCCTGATCGGTCTCCAGAACATCTCGTTGAATTGAAAGAAGGCCATCACCGTGCCGATGGTCACCGTGCCCTCGAGCGCGTCGAGCCCGGCATACCAGATGAGAAGCCCGATCGCAATGGCGCCGATGAGTTCCACGCCG
>JADLEA010000256.1 GCA_020846365.1 Bacteroidota bacterium | reverse complement strand
ATCAGCGCGCGCATCTGGGATCGGGCGGACACGACGCTGATCGACGGGAACCTGGTCGACACGGTGCTGTTCAGCCCGTTCCATGGAATGCTCGTGGCAAACGTGAAGGTGTTTCTGGAAGGTCCCTTTGCGGATGATACCTTGTCTACCGCCTTGCGCGCAGCGGACCTCGTTCCGGCGAATCAACCCTTCACGGACGCCCCCTGGGCCTATGCCGGGACGGAAGCCGTGGCAGTGGTGCCCGAAGACGTGGTGGACTGGGTTATGGTGGAGCTCCGCACGGATACCACTTCGGCGTCCATGGTAGGCCGTCGAGCCGCGTTCCTGAAGAGCAACGGACAGGTTGTGGACATGGATGGAATCTCCGGCGTTACGTTTGGGGCAATCGAAGCAGGCGACTACTATATCGTCATCCGCCACCGGAACCATCTGGCCGTGATGAGTGCTGAGACAGTCCCCCTGAGCTCATCAAGCGGTTTGTACGATTTCACGGCAGGACTGGACAAGTACTATGGCGGGGAAGCTAGGGACCTCGGCAGCAGCATGTACGCCATGTGGGGCGGCGATGCAGATGCGTCCAGCGATGTCGCGGCACTGGATCGCACGGCAACATGGAACGATCGGAACAAGGTGGGCTACCTGCTGTCGGATGTCGATCTCAGCGGTGATGTCGCGGCGCTGGATCGAACCATGACCTGGAACAACAGGAACAAATTCAGCAGAGTTCCGTAGGATCGAACTTCGGCCGCATCAGATTCCGTACTGCAGCCGTTTTGCGAGGAACTCGGGCAAACCGGCCTGACGGATCGCCGCGGCGGTAACGGAGACGTCGTATTCGACGCGAATGATTGATGCCGCGGTGGTTTCAGTGTCGAGGAGCGCGAAGGATGCGCGTGGATTGCCATCCCGGGGTTGACCGACGCTTCCGACATTAATAAGATGTTTCTGGCCCTCACGGATGCTGTTGACCGTTCCGTCGGCCGAAACGATCGAGGGAATGTGGGTGTGGCCGATGCAGCAGTAGGTTGTTGAAAAGTGCTCGAACATCTCCGTGGCAGTGTGCAGGGTCGCTACGTACTCCCAATCCTGGGGTGATCGGGGAGAGGCGTGGACAAACGTCGCATTGTAGGAAATGAGAGATGTCGGGAGGTTCTGCAGGAATTCCCGGCTGGATGCCGACAGCTTGCCGCGCGTCCATTCGAGTGCAATCCTCCCCTCCGTGTTGAATGACTTTGGGGGAACCCTGCCCACCGCGCCCCCATCGTGATTGCCCAGCACAACGTACGCACACTGCTGGCGGATGAGGTCTATGCATTCATTGGGAAAAGGACCGTAGCCGACGATGTCGCCTACGCAGGCGATCAGGTCCGGTTCAGATTCATACACCTTCCTGAGGACTCTTGTCAGGGCCTCAAGGTTGGCATGGATATCGGACAGGACGGCGATGCGCATGGTGCACGTCAGCAGGAATGACCGGTGTGGGCACTATTGAGCAGCACGATGCTCCGGAATCCGTCGATGCTATCTTAGAAGAAGAAGCTTCCGCGTCGAAGTGAGCGCCCCCGCCCTGAGTCTGTAGAAATACACGCCCGTGCCGAGCCCTTCGGCTGAGAACCGCGTTTCATACCGCCCGGGCTCCTGTTGCGCATCAACCAGGGTGGTTATCAGACGGCCGAGCGCATCGAAGACGTCAAGCCGGACTCGCTCGTATGCGGTGACGGCATACCGGATCACCGTGGATGCATTAAAGGGATTGGGGTAGTTTTGCATCAGCTCAAACTGGACCGGATCGAGAGTGTTTCCGGAGCCGGGAGTGTCCGTCGGGGTGGATCCGTCACGGACGAGCACCCGTGAACCGAACGGTTCCAGAACGAAGGATCCGGTGACGGTGCCTCCGTCCATGCTTCGAAAGTTCTCGGAGCCCAGATACTGCGTCGAAGGCTGTTGTGAGGGATTCGCAAAGAGGGCAACCTGGTACTCCGGCGCAAGTCTGGTTCCTTGCGCAGTGCGCAGCGACACGTTGTCCAGATAGTACGCCGAATCATCAAACGTGACCTGAAAGTCAAACCGGGCATTGGCATCCGTCGCATTGCTCGTCAAATGCATGGTGTGGTCGCTACGCGAAGGCCCGAGAGGAAACTGCACGGGGTCCGCCAGGGCGCCAAAGGGGGAGTGATTCTGCCGGGCAGTAACCAGGATGAAACCGGTTTTGGGTCCGATGACGCTGAACCGAAGCCGGTACATCTGATCTTTCGTCAACTGAAGCGGATTTGAAATTGCAACGCCGTACGAGCTGGGTGAACTGGAGAGAAGGCGAAAGTGGAGACAGCCGCCATCAAGCCCGGCGCTGGAAGCATGGCTTATTTGCGCGTTCTGGTCCCACTTGGTCCAACCGTTGATGTTTGCACTGAACTGCCCGTTGGAGATCAGCTCGGTTCCCCCGGTATCGAGGATCACAAACGGATCAAGAATCGCGTAGATTCCCCGGGAATGCTGTTCCTGGCTGGAGTAGGATTGCCACTCGTCGAGATACATGAACTGGGTGGACCAGCCGGATGTCCTCGTCATGAGCTGAACCGGCTTGTTGTTGCTGTTGTACGGGTTGCAGTAGTAGTTGCTGTCGAGTGTTCCCGGAATGTGGCAGAAGCTGTTCTCTTCCTGCAACACAAACATGCTTTGGACGTCATGGAGAGTGACAAAGGTGTTGCGTTTGATGACGAACTCTCCATACGTTGTTGTGGGATCCTGGACGATCTGGAGGAAGGCTCCGCCGGCGTTTCTGCCGCAATCGTACAGGAGATTGTCGGTAACGGTGTTGCGATACGAACTGACCTGCGCATAGATGCCGATGCCGCCTGCGCGGATGATGGTGTTGCCTTCCATCCGCATGTCGTAGGCCCTGCTGTCCAGGTAGAGTCCGCACGCAGTTGTTCCCCGCGGTTGCGGGACGCCCGCTCCGTTACCGATGACGTTCTCGATGTAGTTCTTCTGCCAGCGTCCCCGCATCGTCGGGGTGTTGACGACGCTCTGCGCGTAGATTGCTCCGCCGTCGGCAAGCGTGAGCATGGTGTTGCGGATCGTGTTATATTCAACCAGGATATCCGTGCCGTCGGGGCGGATGCCAATGTACCCGATGCTATCCAGAGAGTTGCCCCTGACGGTGTTGTTGCCGCCCTGCCAGAGCGTGATGCCGCTGGAGCTGTTGTAGAGATAGCGATTAACCGGGTCAATCCCGACGCCGTATCCCTGCACCAGCCCAATGTCTGCGATGGTGTTGTTCGCGATGAGGGCCTGGGTGGTATTGTCCATCGCGATGGCGCGGTTGTTGACCAGCCGGACGGTGTTGCCGTCAATGACGCAGCCGTTGGATGTGGCTTCGAACCTGATCCCCTCGAGGGTCTGGCCGAAGATGTCGTTGCCGCGGATCT
>JADLEA010000255.1 GCA_020846365.1 Bacteroidota bacterium | reverse complement strand
GATCCTTCCAACGCGCGCATGGAGCCGTCATAGGATCTCTCCCGGGTCTTGGTGGCAAGAAAGACTTCCTTCCGGCGGGTCGCCATGACTTCCCCGAGGTACGTTTCGCTCACACCGCCGCCATATACATGTGACGTGTCAAGGTAGTTCACGCCCAGATCGATCGCCCGGTTGATAATGGCTGTGGCTTCCTCTGTCCTGCCGTCCTGCTCAAGTGTCGCCTGCCCGCCCAGGCTGAAAATCCGGACGTTGTGCCCGGTGCGCCCGAGCGGACGGACCGGCATCTCTTCTGGAATGGCCACCTTGTCGGCAATCGCTTCGAGCGGTTTCAGCATGCCGGAGACGCCGAGAGCCGTGGTGCCCAGTACCGTCCGGACGAATGAACGGCGAGAGAGATCAGACAGTTTCATGAAGACCTCCACAAGGACATGAACGAATGAAGGGGTGAAGCGGGTCCTACCACTCCAGAACGCCGGCCCGATATCGGTAGTTCCTCAGGCGCGCGGCCAGAGTCCCGCCGGGGCTCCCCTTCTTTGTCGGCGTGGGGGGGGAAACCGCGCTTCAGGACCCGGACTCCAGGATCCGCGTTCCAAGATCCGCGCAGAATCGCCTTGTCCTTTGTTCCGGCACCACCTATCTTTGGCATGAACGGCACTACCGAGTCCACACCACATCAGGAGCACCCATGACGTTCTTCGGCAGGTTCCTCCGGCAGCTCGTCTTTTCCGGTCTAGGATTGTTCGGATTCACGGCCGGCCTGGCACAGACCACTATCGTGATCAACGCAGACTTGGGCAAGGACACCATCAGCAGGCACATCTATGGGCATTTTTCCGAGCACCTGGGACGTTGCATTTACGGCGGATACTACGTCGGGGAAGGAAACACGCTCGTTCCCCATACGCGGGGAATCCGGAATGATGTCGTTCAGGCGTTGCGAAAGCTGAAAATCCCGAACCTCCGGTGGCCGGGCGGATGCTTCGCTGATACGTATCACTGGAAGGACGGCATTGGGCCCAAGGAAAAACGTCCGACGATCGTGAACACCTGGTGGGGAGGCGTCACGGAGGACAACAGTTTCGGGACGCACGAGTTTCTTGATCTCTGCGAGCAGCTCGGTGCAGAGCCGTACATCTCGGGAAACGTCGGCAGCGGCACCGTGCAAGAGCTGGCGGACTGGGTCCAGTATGTGAACTTCGGCGGGGTAGGCCCGATGGCGGCATTGCGCACCAGCCATGGGCGCGAGAAGCCGTGGGACGTGCGGTACTGGGGGATCGGCAATGAGACCTGGGGCTGCGGCGGTAATATGACCGCGGAGTACTACGCCAACGTGTACCGCCTCTACGCTACGTTCGTATCGTCGTCGTGGGGA
Source organism: Bacteroidota bacterium (assembly GCA_020846365.1). Classification (GTDB taxonomy): domain Bacteria; phylum Bacteroidota; class Ignavibacteria; order UBA10030; family UBA6906; genus JAGDMK01. The sequence continues at coordinate 7,075 of JADLEA010000255.1, read as the reverse complement.
AACAGCCGCATCTTCCGCGTTGCCTCGGGCGCAGGCGGCGGAGACTACCGCTGGACCGAAGTACTGATGCGTGACATTCCGCATGGCTTGCTCGAGGGAGTGGCGCTCCACCACTACGCCTGCAATTGGGAAAAGAAAGGATCTGCGACGAAGTTCACAGAAGCGGAATACTTCGATACGATGAAGCGCGCGTGGCACATGGAAGACCTTGTGCGCAATCACACCAACGTCATGGATCGCTACGACCCGAAGAAGAAGATCGCTCTGGTGGTTGATGAATGGGGAGGCTGGTATGACGTGGAACCCGGCACCAACCCCGGCTTTCTCTTCCAGCAGAACACCATGCGCGACGGGGTGCTCGCGGGCATGACGCTCAACATCTTCAACGCACGTTGCGATCGCGTTCGCATGGCGAACCTGGCACAGACGGTGAACGTGCTTCAGGCCGTTGTCCTGACAGACGAAAAGAGCATGATCGTCACCCCCACCTATCATGTCATGGAGATGTACACGCCGCATCATGACGCCGTGCTCCTCCCGGTCACGTTCGCCAGTCCGGAGTACACGTATGGGGGCGAGTCGGTGCCGGCGCTCTCCGTCTCAGCGTCGCGTGACAAGAACGGGACTATGCATGTGTCGCTGGTCAATGTGGACGTCCGATCGGGCCGGGATGTCGTCATTGATGTGCGGGGGCGAAAGCTCTCCTCCGTGCAGGGCCGCATCCTGACGTCGTCGAAGGTCCAGGATCACAATACCTTCGAGGATCCCGAGCGCGTGAAGCCGGTTGACTACAAGGAGGCGAAGCTGGAGGGATCCACCGTGAAGGCGCGGCTGCCCGCGGGGTCGGTGGTAGTGTTGTCTCTGAAGTAGGCGGACGGGTTTATCGGACCGGTAGGACCTGCGGCGGCGTCCGGGCGTGCAAATTGATTCTAGTTCAGGTTGGCTTTGGAGATCCGGTGGAACGATGCCTTCTGCTTTGCCGGTCCGCCGCAGTACTCGATCACGAGCACCAGGAAATCTTCGCCGAGACTTGATTCGTCGAGATCCTGGATGAGTTCGCGATCATCCAGGCCTCCCTGTCGGATATACTCGCGTATTGCCTCGATGCTCCACCATTCACACTCCAACTCCTTGCCCGGGAGAAAGACCAGGGCCCCGAGTTCTCCCGTTTCTGCCCGCTTCGCAAGCCAGAGCTCATGATAGCGCGAGAAGTTGGAGTAGATGTCAGTAATGATGGTGGAGTGCGACATAGAGAGACAGAAATGCCTCCGGCGGTTCCGGAGGCAGGATCGGTTGACGCGAACAGTGCCTAAGAGCGGGAGACGGGACTCGAACCCGCGACGTCCAGCTTGGGAAGCTGGCATTCTACCACTGAATTACTCCCGCAATCCATTTCCCGCAACCTTGACGCAATGCACAAGGTTATCCGGGATTCCATCTGACTCGAGGGGCCAAAAAGCCACGAAAATCGCACCTCGACTCACCTTGACAGAGTAATATATCAGCTTGGGCTCCAAATATCAAGACTTACTTTGTCCGCCGAAATCGCCGCCGGTCCGAAACTGCAAGACCAATTCGGGACCCTCACCATACTGGTCACCCTGATACCCTCCCCAACGTGACACGATCTCAAAGCCATGATCAAGGATCACCTGCTCAAATGTCTCTGGGTAGTAGCACCGCATTGCCAAATGCATGACGACTTCCTCGACGAGAGCAAAACCCTGATACCGGCGATAGACCAAGTCCGGATAGATGACCATGCGTTCCTTGTCAATCCGGACCCGACGATCCGAACATGTCACCTTCCCACCTTCTACTTGCACCTCCCAGTTCAACCGTTCACCTGGCACGAGCCACTTCTCGCGAAGTTCATCCGGCCCGTAGATCGGTCTGAAGACATTCAGGATGCAGGTGCCGCCGGGCGCCAGGCACTCATGCACACAATGGAGGAGGCCATCGACTTCCGCAATCGTCTCCAGGTTCTGCAAAACGCGAAAAGGAGCAATGATCAGATCAAATCGACGATTGAGCGCAAAACTCGAGATGTCCCCCCTCGATATGGCGACTCTCTCCGGAGGCAGATCCGTCTTTGCTATCTTCGATCTGCATAAATCAAGCATTGCAGGAGAAAGATCCATGCCCTGGATGAAACCGCAATGCGGAGCAAGAGCAACAGTAACACGACCGGTACCACACCCCAGTTCCAGGACAGCTACATGGGAGGTTGGAAGTAGATTACGATAGAACGGTATATCCTCAGGAAAACCAGGATTCAGATCGTAGAATTGGGCTGCATCATTCCGAATATCACTCTTCATTCTTCGTGAAGCCCCATGGAATATCCCGCAGGATTGTTTCCTTTTCCCAATGGGTTCACGCCTTCCCGACTGGTCCATGGCGCGTGCGCGTCTGCAGATGAGTCAGCTCTTCGGTGCCTGGGGATTCGGAACCTCATCGATGATTTTCCAAAATGAGTCCTTGCGAATCACCTTGCCATCGAGGAATTCCAGCAGATCGACCCCACGAACCTCGATGGAATCTCCGCCCTTCTTCGTGCCAGTAAGCGTCCACTCGGAAACGCCCAGAGTGCCGCAAACCCAATGGCGATCCTCCCCATAGTGGACATCGGGGATCCCCCCGAATCGACTCGCGAGACCAGCCCGAACTTGCTGCTTTCCTGTGTAGCGCTCGCCGCGTGGGGCCCTGCCCCTTGGCATGTAAAGCACACAGTCGTCGTTGAAGTACGACATGATGGCATCGAGGTCGTGGCGATTAAAGGCCTCGAGGAGGCCTTTGAGAGTGTCAAGAGTGACATCGCTGGGCATGGCAAGTCTCCTCACGATTGGGATTGGCCGCAATGGACGAACCGATACGGTTCCGGACCGGACTTCCTCTCAACCGCGAAGGGCCGATTCGATTGATGCGATGTCGATCTTTCTCATCTCCATCATCGCATCAAACGCGCGCTTGGCGGCAGCGGGATCGGGGTCGGCGATTGCCTTCGTCAGGGCGATCGGGGTTATCTGCCAGGACACCCCCCACTTGTCTTTGCACCAGCCACACGCGCTCTCCTGGCCGCCGTTGTTGACGATCGCGTTCCAATAGCGATCCGTCTCCGCCTGGTTAGCGGTCGCCACCTGGAACGAAAACGATTCGTTGTGTGTAAATGCAGGGCCGCCATTGAGCCCTAGGCACGGGATGCCCATGACAGTAAACTCAACCGTCAATACGTCCCCTTTCTTCCCGGATGGAAAATCTCCCGGGGCGCGGTAAACAGCACCGACGGACGAGTCTGGGAAAGTAGCGGCATAGAACCGTGCCGCATCTTCAGCACCTCCATTGTACCAAAGGCACACCGTGTTCTTTGCTGGTGTTTTCATGCTGCCTCTCCATTGAGATCGGAATTCGTGCCATTCCGCCTCTATCGCCCACACGCGCCGTCGGCCGTAAATCCTGATCAGACCGTTGTGAGAGGGGAACGTACGATGGCAACATTACTGGCCGGCAGGTGGTTCCCAGAGTTCCACTTTGTTGCCATCCGGATCTAGTACCCAGGCAAACTTCCCGTACTCTGATTCATCAACCTTGTCGAGCACATTGCAGCCTTCGGACTTCAACGCCTTGACCAACGCGTGAACATCTGCCACTCGATAGTTGACCATAAACGGTGCAGTACTCGGGGCAAACGCGTTACTTTTTGCATCGCCAACACTCCAAATGGTTGTTCCCGCTATCGGGGTACCCTCGGGGTCTGTCCACGTAAATGCGGCCCCGCCCCATTCCTGTACGTCGATTCCGAGGTGCGTTTTGTACCAGGCCCTCAGTGTACCGGGATCAGGTGAATTGAAGAAGATGCCGCCGATGCCAGTGACTCGTTTCATGTTCGTCTCCAATTCGTGAATACGGGTGAAAGGGTAAATGCGTCGCGATCTGGCGACCTGCGGCCTACGCGCACAGCAAATGTACCTGAACTTGTGAAAACCCGCAACGAGTATCCATGAGGATAGGTGTGATAGCCGTCCGGCTCTTTGCACCGGGCCTGCTGCACACTCCGCCTCCGCCCCCGTTCGCAGCGCCAGGGGACGTAGCCGGTTAGGTAGTGCGACTAGAATCCCCGGATGGATATGTTCCCGGAACCGGTTGCGAGCACGATCCTCCCCCGGCCTTCTCCGATGCTGCCTGTCAACATTCCGGGCTGTGCGGTTTGACCGCTCAATTGCAGCCCCGAACAGGAGACAGCTCCCGCACTCGTGATCGCACTCAGGGTGGCAGACGTGGTCGTTGGTATCTTCAGCGAGATGTCCGCAGTTGCTGCCTGAGCGAAGCAGTATCCGCTGTCCGGCAACTCGATCTGAATCTCTATGGGACCCCCGACGCTCGAGATGTCACAGGAAGCTGAATGAGACGACAAATGCACCGCCCCCATCGCTTTGCCCACAAACTCGGCATGAAGACCCGATACTGTGGTCTCCCCATGTACTGACGTTACGACGCACGGAATCTTCTGTGGCAAGGTCACGGAAAGCAGCACGTCGAGGCGTGTCATGCCCACTGATGCCTCGACGCGAATGTGGTACGCAGTATCTGTCGGCTCGCAGCGGAGATGAACCGATGACAATTGCTCTGACGCCGACTCTTGTGATGCCGCAAGCACCCATGTATCCAGAAACCATGTGCCCGTCGTGTCAAGATTCTGGCCATCGACGATGATCGCGCCGTAGGGGTTGGAAATCACAATCGCTCGTGGATGACCTGTTACAAAATCGCCATTCGATCTCTGGTTGAATCTCGACAGCTGGGGAGAGGTGGTAGAATCATCTCCACTACAGCCTGACAATGCCCACAGGATGGCCAATATGGCAATGGATCTGCGCATCGGAATCTCCATACATCATTTCCCGTGGTCGCGTTGCCTGTCGGCTCGCAACGCAAAGGGCGACCGCTTGTTCGGCCGCACTGTCACTTGATGAGCTTTCCGCTCGATTCAAGTGCCTCGAGTATTCTGACATCATTCCGGAGATCCCGGTCCTCGGAACTTCCGGAATACTGAGGATATGCCCTGTCTATCACGAATGCGTCGGGTATAGAACTCGTCCCTGGTTTCCGCGGGACCAGAAGGACCACCGGGTTCTGACAACCTTGTGAGGCAAGAGCATCCAGAAACATGCCCCAATAGATCCGGTCGTCATTCGCTACGATGACAAACCGTCGTCGAAACAGAGGTTCTTTCGCCTGGAGCTCCGCCTTCACATCCGGCGTAAACAACATCCTGTGGTTTTTCCACTCGTACCCCGTGATAGATGCAATCGACAGCAACGGCTCCGGCTCCAGAACCAGATCGGCCAATGCCGGGTTTGGGATTGCGTTGGACTCACTTGCGAGATCCACAAGATACATACTGAACGCATCCTTGATCTCTCCCGGTCCCAGGCTTGAAGTGCACGAGACTGCGAAGAGAGCAAGAGCCAGTACGCACAACGCTTGTCTTCTCATGGTCCGCTCGAATGATATTGTGGTCTCTCGGCTCGCGGCTCAGCCTGGCCGCGAATCGGCACCTTCACAGAGAAAACGTACAGCCAATTCCCTTGCCGCACCGCCTAAAGAATGACTACGGTGGATCCCTGTCCTGTCCTCGACGCGGCGTCAGGTACAGCAACGGGCTGAGGCACCTGGATCTATGCCATTGAGTAGAGCAGCCTTCCAGAAGAAGTCATAGAAGGGGAACCAGTCTCATTGGCTTACGATGAACGGTTTTTCGATTGGCGTTGGCCAGCCGTAAAGCTTTAATCTAAACGTCGCCTCGACCTTCGCGACGTAGTGCCCCGGGGAGAGTGGGTGAGCAGAGTACACTCCCCTCCAAAATGCATGCAGCGAATCCCCTGGAAGAAGGATCCCCCCGTTTCCCTCTGGTAACCATCCTTTTCCACCAAAGCTGTCCATGACCAGACTATCTCCCCTCATCACGGTGAATCGTCCAAATGGCAGATGGGTACCCTGCGCCCATTCTTGTGCGGTACTAGACTTGTTGTAAAAGGCGTACGTAAAGTCGATGATCTCTCCAATACTGAAGGAATCCCGCTCTGAACCCATCGAATCACGCAACGAGAAGCGTGCATCCAATCCCATCGCTTCGAACGGAGTGTCGAGAATCATACAGGTGAGCTTGCCCGTGAATCCTTGAAGATACACTCTCAGATGCAGAGGCATCTCCCCAGTGATTTTGCGATTGATGATTTCGGCGTTTCCACCAAGGGAATCAGTGGCGATGGACACGTGGGACCGGTCGCTGATAGTGATTCTGCAGGACCCGGAGGAATATCCTGACACAGCCGTGGTCACATGAACGATTCCGGCAAAGAAGAAAACTGAATCTGTGATGACCCCGGTGGCGTTGCGAACGTCCAGAGTCAGAGAGAGGGAATTATATCCACGCACCGTGACCGGTGTGAGTACTTGCGTTGGATCGACCAGAAAGGACTCGCGAACGCAAGAGGATGAGGTGAACGCGAGGGCGATGGCCACACCTAGACCCAACAATTGACGGGAGCACATTTCCAGTCGCATATGATCATACTCCGGGTTTTGTGAACTGGCACCACACCAGATTGCGGCTTACCCGTGCCGCAAACACAGAAGGCGCGTAGCGCGATCGGCCGAGCGATTAGCTAATCGCTCGGTCTTTGAGTATGGGGGTCATCGCTCAATCGCATACCGGGCCAGGAGCAGATTCGAGCCGTCGAAGGTGCGGGTGTCCAGCAAGCGAAGCGAGCCAGGCGACTCAGTCTCGAATGCCCGTATGCCCTCGACGAGCACGCCGGCCCCAATAATCACATGCAGCTCATCCACCAAGCCGTGAGCGAGCAGGTTGTTCCAAAGGACGTGGCTGCCGAATACCAGGATCTCCCGCCCCGGCCTCTCTTTGAGTTCCGCGACCTCCTTGTGCGTCTGCGCGCGCCGCACAATGCGTGTCGGGCCCCAACCCGTAACCTCCTCCAGCTTCAAGCTGTCTGAAACGACGACCTTCTCGATGGCGGTGTTAAGACGCGATATCTCACGCTCGAGAGGGGGCTGG
>JADLEA010000254.1 GCA_020846365.1 Bacteroidota bacterium | reverse complement strand
TCACGGATACCGCGGAGTATGCGCTGGCAAACAAACTGCTGGCCGAGATGAAACCCATGTCGATGGTCATGGGGTGGCACTCCTATGCAAAAGATCTCGAGAGGGAGCATGTGAAGCTCACCTCCCGATACGGGCACAGGGTGGAAGGACTGCACACGCTGCCGAACCTCAGCTTCAGTGCCCAGGTGCCGGCGTCGCCGGGATTCACCTACAGGAACAATCACAAAGTGGCTGCGGGAGAGACTCCCGTGCCGGAGAAGAAGGTGTATATTGCCTGTGTTCAGACCGATGGGATCGGTCTGGGCGCGTGGCTGAAGCCGGGCCGCGGCGAAATCCCCTACGCATGGGAGGTGTTGATGAACTACACCTGGATGGCGCCAGCCATGGCGGAGTATTTCTACACGATGGCCACGCCCAATGACTATTTCGTGGGATGCCTGTCAGGGCCCGGGTACATGTATCCCAAGGCAGTTCCTCCGCATCTTCTCAAGCAGCTCATTGCCACGGCCCGGGAGCAGATGAAGGTGCTGGATCTCAAGGTCTTTGAGACCATGGACTATTCGGAGGGAGCTACGGTGGAAGGGAATTCCGATCTTCCGCCGGAGGTTGTTGCGATGTATTATGAGGGAATTCCCGAGGCAATCGGGTTCATCAACGGCTACGCTCCATCACACACCTTTGCCGTCAGGGACGGCCGGCCATTCATGTCGTATGACTACTATCTGTCGCCGGTGCGTCCGGAAGCGGATGCCGTTGCCGACCTGCAGGAACTGGCTCGCGTCAATGCGCGGCGGCCCTATTTTCTGCTGCTGCATGTCCGCGAGTCCAGCGATATCAAACGGGTGAAAGGAATTCTGGACAAGCTGGGTCCAGAGTTCGAGGTAGTCCCACTGGACGTGTTTCTCACGATGGCCGGGAGGGAACCCACCTTCAAAGAACGATTCAAAACTCCATCTCCACAGCGCTAGACGACAGGGAAAGCATGAAGAGCATGTCAACCATAAGGATTTGCTTGGTACTCGGTATATTCTTCCTGACCGGGTCTCTTTGCGCACAGAACATCGCGGGGTTGGAGGGGGAGTGGAAGATGCTGCCGGAACGGAGTTCAGAGATCGGGTTGTACAACACCGTTGCATTGAACTTCACGATCACCCCGGGCAAGGTCACGCTGGTACAGGTCTGGGGCGGAGGCCGTGCCTTCCGTGATACCGTAACCCTCACGACGGACGGGAAAGCTCATCGTGTGCCTGTCAGGGACAGGGTCTGGCCGAGCAATGTGTTCATGGGCGTATCGCTTCAACCGGGTACCTTCCGCGAGCTTTCCGCCCGGTGGGACCGCAAGGATGAGCGGCTGGTGATCACGGAGCGCACGCCGCTGCTCGTATCTCAGGGAGCGATCACGCTGGAGACGGAGAACCGGTTCGAGCTTTCGGAAAACGGAACGATACTGACGTGGAAGCTTCGCCGCCCGACGCGACCTGAGGACGCAACGGCGACCTATACGTTTACAAGGGCGGACTTGCGCAGGGCATACATGATGAAGCTGGCGGACAACTGGGCCATAGACGGAAAACTGCCAGTCCAGGCCATGCTCATCAGCCTGCAGGGAGTAGCCAATATCGGCGCGCCGCGGCTTTACTTCGTATACCCCGAGAAGTGGGACTTCCTGTTCACGCCGTCAGTGCTCGAGTACTACAAGAACAAGCATCACTACACCTTCACGGAACTGACGACGCCCGAAAGCGCCCTGCAAACGTTCAAGCAGTTTGCCAGGGGATATGTCGTTTGGGACAAGAATGTCAGAACGTCTCTCATCGTTGCGTTCACCGTAGCCGGCCTCGAGCGGGCCATCGTGGTGAGCGAAGACCTCATTCCGATGGCTGAACAGGCCGGATTGAAACAGAAGGCGGACCTCCGGGGCAAGTTCACCGGCAAGAATGATGCGCAGATCTTTCAGTGGGCGTACGACGAGTACTGGGACCGCTGCAGCAGGGATTTCGTCGTGTGGATGGGCGGCGAACACGGAAAAATCATGCGGCCGGGGGTTGCGGATTTCGGGATCATGAAGCAGGCGTTCTTCACCGACCTCTCCACCAAACCGGAAGACAAAGAAGAGTACGCCCTCGCGGACAGGATCATGAGCGAGATGAAACCGATGTCCCTGGTCATGGGGTGGCATTCCTACGCCAAGGACAAAGAGCGGGATCATGTCCGCCTTGCCTCCAGCCACGCACTCCGGGTCGAAGGATTGCACACGCTTCCCAACATGAGCTTCAGCAGCCAGACCACGCTCACGCCCGGATTCACGTTCAAGAACAATCACAACATCAAGCCGGGTGTCACCTACACACCTGCCAGGAAGGTGTACATCGCATGCATTCAAACGGATTGTCTCGGGCTGGGCGCGTGGCTCAAGCCCGGCAGGGGTGAAATCCCCTACGCATGGGAAGTCACCATGAACTGGGTCTGGCTGGCTCCGACGATGCTCGAGTATTTCTACAGCATGGCAACCCCGAATGATTACTTCATCGGTTCCCTGGGCGGACCCGGATACATGTACCCCAAGGCCATTCCTGCGAAGTACCTGCCGGGAGCGGTCTCCAAAGCCCGGGAGTTGATGAAGCAGCTGGATCTGAACGTCTTTGAAATCATGGACTACTCGGAGGGAGCGACGGTGGAGGGGAACTCCGAGCTCACCAGGGAGGTGATGGATGCGTTTTATGATGGCATGCCGGAAGCCATCGGGTTTGTGAACGGCTATGCCCCGTCGCATTCGTTCACCAATCGCAACGGACGGCCGCTGATTTCCTTTGACTACTACCTTTCAGAAACCCGGCCCGAGGCCGAAGCCGTTGCTGATCTGCAGGAACTTGCCGCCATGAACAGCGCCCGGCCCTACTTTCTGCTGATGCATGTCCGGCAATGGAGCGATATCCGTCGCGTCAAGGGGATTCTGGACAAGCTCGGGCCGGAGTTCGAAGTGGTGCCCCTCGACGTGTTTCTCACAATGGCAGGAACAACGCCGACATTCAAAGAGCGTCTTCTCGTGAGGTAAATGCATGCAGAACGTCCGGCAATCCTTTCGTCGCACAGGGAGGATGGGGCGCGCGGGGATCCTGGTGGGGTGCTGTATCGTGTGGAGTGCGCACGTTGCCCTTTCGCAGAATCTGTGGGAGGTCTTCTCCAGAACCTATACGACCAACGTCCTGGCCTGGACGCGTCACAATGGAAACCCGGTCATCGGGCCGTCAGGATCCACGTGGAAAAGTATCGGGACCGCCGATCCCGAATTCCTGACGTTTCAAAAACGGAACCTTCTCTACTACTGCGGAACGGGCATCCTCCCCGGTCAGGGGAAGTCCGCGTATGACCGCATCGGTGTTGCAGAAATCCGTGACATCGGACCGATGCGGCTGAACTATCATGACCTCAACAAGGGATCTCCGGTGCTGGACCTGGGTCTGCCCGGGGATTTTGACGGGGAGGGGATCCGGTCTCCTGCTGCAGTGGTCTTCAGGGGGATGCTTCACCTCTACTATTCGGCCTCCGGCAAGGGAACGAACGGCATCGGGCTCGCGATAAGCACGGACGGCGAGCAGTTCACCAAGCTCGGCAAAGTGCTCGAAGGCGAGGCCCCGGAGGTTCTCATCGCCAGGGACACGCTGTTCATGGTCTACCAGAAACGTGACCAGGTGGGCTACAAGGTCTTTTTGGCGTTTTCCACGGACGGACGGACGTTCACCCCCGCCGGTGTGCAGCCGGTTCTGGCGGGCGGAGCAGGACGCTGGGATGCGAAATCCGTCCTCACCCCC
>JADLEA010000253.1 GCA_020846365.1 Bacteroidota bacterium | reverse complement strand
TATTCCCACCGGATGGCCTCCACCGGCGTCAGCCGTGCTGCTCGGCTTGCCGGATACAGCGAGGCAAGGATGCTCAGCAGCATGGAAGCGCCCGAGACCGCGATGAAATCCACCCACCGCACCTCGACCGGGATCGCCGGAATGATGTACACGGTGGGATCGAGGGGGAACAGATGGTAACGTATTTGCAGATAGCAGACGAGCAGGCCGAGCAGGGATCCCAAAACCGTGCCGATGGTGCCCACCAGAATTCCTTCCACCATAAAGATCCGCAGGATGCTCTTGCGCGTCGCACCGAGTGATTTCAGAATCCCGATGTCGCGCCGTTTCTCAATGACGCCCATCGTGAGCGATCCAAGGACATTGAACGTCGCAACGCCGACAATAAGGCAGAGGATGATGTATGCGGTCCACCGCTCGATCTGCATGACCGAGTACAGGTCTTTGTGGAGGTCGTACCAGCTGGAGACCCTGTACGCGGCCCCGAGCTGTTCCTGGAGGACGGCTTGTACTTCGTCCGCATCCCCTATGGACCGGAGACGCACGTCAATGCCGCTCACTTCATCTCCGAACTGGAAGAGGGCGCGCGCGGTTTCCAGCGACACGAACGCGTAGTGCGCGTCATAGTCCTTGTTGTTGGAATCGTAGATCCCCACGACGCTGCACGGAAGCACGATCGGTTCGTTCAGCTGCACCATCATCGCATCCACACCCACGGGACTCAGTATCGCGAGCGGAGATCCCACCATGGTGCCGAGCCGGTCCGCGAGCGTCAGTCCGAGCACAATGCTTCCCCGGCCCGGCTCGTCCGCAAACGTGAACGCCCCCAGGACGGTTCGCTGTTTCACGCCGGACACACCGTCGATGGTGGAATCCACGACGCCTTTCACCAGGACCACCTTGTGGACGCGCTGGGCGACGAGGAGTGCTTTTCCGGAAACGAAAGGCGCGGCGGCGGCAATCTTGCCATATGTCTGCAGGGTTCTCAGGAGCGTGTCCGCCTGCGCTATCCTGTCCCCCGAAGCGGGCTCGATCCTGATATGCGGATCGAACCCTACAAGCACCTCCGTGACCACGCTGTTGAACCCGTTGAACACGGAGAGAACGACGATCAGCGCTGCGACGCCGACGGTGATCCCGACCACCGAAACGAGCATGATGATGTTGATGAAGCGCATCTGGCGCTTCGATCGCACGTAGCGGTTGGCGATGTACCGTTCGAGATGCATTCAGGAAAACCTGATCGCTGTGACGGGATCGAGCCGCGCCGCGAGCCGCGCGGGGATCAGAGCGCTGAGCATGGACAACGCCACGGTGATGGCTGAGACAACAAGGAAGTCCTCCCATCGCATCAGCACGGGAACGGACGTCATGAAATAGATGTCGCTTGGCAATGAGAGAATCTTGAAATTCTGCTGGAGAACAAGAAGCGAGAACGCCAGGAGATTTCCCAGCACTGTCCCGACCAGCGCTATCGTCAGCCCCTGCCGCAGAAAGACGCGCGTAATCCCCCACCGGGTCGCCCCCAGCGTCGCCAGGACACCCACCTCCCGGGTCTTGTCCAGCACCATCATCAGGAGCGTCCCGATGATATTGACGGTGGCGACGATAATGATCAACCCCAGGATGATAGGGATGGGTTTTTTCTGGAGTTCGATCCAGCTGAAAAGATTCCGGTACGACTCGAACACCGTCCGGGCATAGTGCGGGTAGCCCAGGAGATCCGCAGCGCGCTCGGCCACGGCATCAGCGCTGTCCACCCTGCTCAATTGAATGTCATACCCTGAGGCGGCATCGGGAATCTGAAAGAGGATCTGCGCGTCCTGGATCCCGGTGTATGCATACACATCATCGTATTCGGCCATGCCCGATTCATAGATGCCGGTCACGCGGAACGCCATCGCCCTGCCTTGTCCGTCCTGCAGGAGACGCCCGATACCGAATACCACCACCCGGTCTCCGATGTCCAGAGCCAGACGGGAAGCCAGTTTCCGCCCCAGAACGATCCCGGGAGTTGCCCCTTGTTCCCGGTTAATGCTGAACTCTCCCGCAACGAGATACTTGCGCGCCGCAATCGCTTCCGCTTCCGGGTCAATCCCCTTAAGCATGATGCCATCAACTCCCTGTTTCGACCGGATAAGGGCCTCCCGGGCGACATACGGCGTGACGGAGGTGATCACGGGGGAGCTTGAGGCGAGCAACAGCGCGTTCTCCCTGTAGTTTCGCAGCGGGAGGTTCTGGAATCCTGTGATCTGGACGTGGCTCGTGAACCCGACCACCTTCTCGGTGATTTCCCGCTCAAACCCGCCGAGAACCGATAGGGCAATAATAAGCGTTGCGGTTCCGAGCATCACGCCCAGGATCGCAATTCCTGCGATAAAGGAGAAGAAGCCTGCGTTGCGGCGGGAGCGCAGATAGCGCGAGGCGATGAATCTCGTGTAGCTCATCTCAGGAGGCGTTCTTCACGCTGAACGACATCAGATAACCCTTGATGAAGTCATCAAGATCGCCGTCCATGACCGCCTGCACATTGCTGGTTTCGATGTCGGTCCGATGGTCCTTTACGAGGTTATAGGGATGGAAGACATACGATCGGATCTGGCTTCCCCACTCGATCTTCTTTTTTGAATTCTCAATCGCATCGCGCTTCGCCT
>JADLEA010000252.1 GCA_020846365.1 Bacteroidota bacterium | reverse complement strand
TCCATACCGACGGCAGACCTGCGCGTCACCTCCGTCAGGAGGAGAACCTGTCGAGCAAAACGCCGTGACGCAGGCCGCGGTCACTGACCGTGAGGTTTGTGGCCCGGAGCGCAGTAAGAATTGACCTCACGATGCACGCCCCGCCGAGTATCACTTCGGCCCGGCCCGGTTGCAGCCCTGGGATGCTCCTCCGTTCCTCTGCCGACCGGGATCTGTAGAGCTCGATCTGCCGGTCCACTTCGGTGCCGTCTATTCTGGTTCCGTGTACTGCATCAGGGTCATACGTCTCAAGCGTGTGGAGAACGCTTGCCATGGTGGTGACGGTGCCGCCGATGCCCAGAAGAGCATGCGATGCTGGGAACCGCTCAAGTTTACGGAGGTCCACTGCAATAGCCCCCAGGATATCCGGGAGTCGCTCCGGCGAGACCGCGTTGCGGAGCTGATAGGTTTCAGTGAACCTCATCGCGCCGACGTTTACGCTGAAGGACTCGAGGATTGTCGCGTTCGTTCCCCGGACGAATTCCGTACTGCCGCCTCCAATGTCGAAGACAATCATCGGCCCGTTCGCCACCGGAATTCCCGAGGTTGCACCCAGGTATGACAGGCGGCTTTCTTCTTCGCCTGAGAGAACGCGGATCTTCACCCCGCATGCGGCGGCTACGCGGAGCGCGAAGTACTCGAAGTTGGTCGCTGTGCGGCAAGCCATGGTTCCGACGGCAACGAGGTCCTGAACCTGCAGCCGGGATGATTCCTCCACCATACCTGAGATGGCCGCGACTGTGCGGAGTGCCGCCGCCGGCTGTATTTCGCCCGTCGCGTGCAGCCCCTCTCCGAGAAGCGTGATCTCGGCCCGGTCCACGATGCGGCGCCAATTGCCGTTCTCCATCTTCTCGGCAACGTGCAGTTTCGTGGAGGTGGTACCGATATCGATCACGGCGTATCGTTTCATCTCTGCACTCCCGGAGACTATTCCACAATATACGATTCCTTTGGAGGACTATCCGGCCGTTTGATTCCAGAGGAGCATTTCGTACATTAGTAAGATCGTAGATTCTCACGAAAGCGAGGATGCATGACCGTCAGTCCTAACCCGCCCACCACTCCCAAACTCCCCCCTCCGCGCTGGTTCCGCTGGACAGTTCTTGTCCTGATCAGCCTGGCCATGTTTGGCAATTACTATATTTATGACAGCATTAGCCCGCTCGCGGATGTCTTGAAGGCCCAGCTGAGCTTTTCGGATGCCGACATCGGCTGGCTGAATGCCATCTACAGTATTCCAAACGTGTTTATGGTCCTGATTGGGGGGGTCATCATTGACAGGATTGGCATTCGGCGATCGACGGCCATCTTTGCCGTTTTGTGCCTCATAGGGGCCGTCATAACGGCGAGTTCTGGGGTGCTCGAGATCATGGCTGCGGGACGGCTGGTGTTCGGATTGGGTGCGGAATCTCTGATCGTCGCAGTTACGACCGCCATAGCGAAGTGGTTCCGGGGCAAGGAGCTCAGCTTCGCGTTCGGGCTCAACCTGACGATTGCCCGGCTCGGTTCGTTTGCGGCATTGAATTCGCCCAGTTGGGGGAGCACGCTCTACGAAAGCTGGCGCCTCCCGTTGCTCATCTCAGTGGTCGCAGGCGTCGTGTGCGTCGTCGGAGCCGCCATCTATTGGATTCTCGAACGGTCAGGCGAGCGGCAATATGATCTGGGCGGTGAAGGAGGAACGGACAAGATCGTCTTCGCCGACCTCTGGCGATTCGGCACATCCTACTGGCTTATCGTCTCGTTGTGCGTGGTCTTCTATTCGGCCATCTTCCCGTTCCAGACGTTTGCCGTCAAGTTCTTCATCGAGGCCCACGGGACGACGCGGGAGGTGGGCGGATTCCTGTCCAGCATTCTGACACTGTTCGCGATGATCGCGACACCGCTCTTTGGCTATGCGGCCGATCGCAATGGAAAGCGGGCGTCGCTGATGGTGTTTGGGTCACTGCTGCTCATCCCCGCCTACCTCATCATGGCGTACACTTCCGTCACGTTGTATGTGCCGATGGCCATGATGGGCGTGGCATTTTCGTTGATACCGGCTGTGATGTGGCCGTCCGTTGCGTATATTGTGGGACAGGAGCGGCTCGGTACGGCATACGGGCTGATGACCATGGTGCAGAACATCGGGCTTGCGGGCTTCAACCTGATCATCGGTTGGGCCAACGATGCCTGGGCCGCAAGCGCATCGAATCCGGCCGGCTATGTTCCCGGCATGTGGATCTTCTCCGGCCTCGGAATCCTCGGTGTCATCTTTGCGCTTCTCCTGCTCCGACGCGAACGGGGGCCCGGTGCGCACGGGCTGGAAACCATAACCATTACGAATCAATGATCGTGCGGATCCTCATGGATCCCGAGGAGAAAACGAACCGTGTCACGTGAGCCTCGTATCCTCGTATTCGTGCATGATGCGACGGACGCGGAGATGATTGAGATGCAGGTGCGGAAGGGTCGCGTACGGTGCGCATTCCAGCGCGTTGTCACCAAAGATCAGTTCTTCAAGGCGTTGCGCAGCGCTTCCGCAGATCTTGTGATTGCTGACGCGACGTTCCCCCGGGTTGATCTTGCCGACATCATGAAGAAGACGCTGGCGTCTTCGCCGCAGGTCCCGTGGATCATCCTTGCCGGCACCCAATCGGAAGACGTCGTGGTTGGTTGGATGAAAGCCGGGGCAGGGGATGTTGTGACGCGAAAAAACCTTACGAGACTTGGAGGATCCGTGCCGGAATTGCTGGCGAAGGCCTCACAGGCGGCCCCCGCGGCAGCGGCAACGGATCGCGCGGGCTTTCCTGCGGCGCAGACACCAGGATCGGGATCAACAGCTCCCGTTCCTGCTCCGCCGACAACCCCTGCCCCGATGCCAGTTTCCCCCACCAAAGAGCGGTCCGGTGAGCAAGGGGGTCAAGCACCTGGTGCCGGTCGTTCGACAGCTCCCCCCGCATCGGTTCCACCTCCTGCCGCGACGTCCGGAAGCGATCTGATGTTCCGGGACATGTTCGACCATGCGGAAGACCTGGTGACGGTGATGGACGAGGAGGGGATTCGGCTCTATAGCAACCCTGCGCACCGTGAGGTGCTCGACACGCCTGAGCGGTTGAGAGGGACGACTGCTTTTGTGGACGTTCACCCGGATGACCGTCTGCGTGTCGCCGATACCTTTCGCGAGAGTTTTCAGGAAGGGAAGGCGGCGCGCCTCGAGTACCGGCTCATGGACAACAAGGGGTCAGTACGGTTTCTGGAATCGGTGGGAAGCCCGTTTCGATCATCAGTATCCGGAGAGATGCAGGCGGTGGTCATTTCCCGTGACATGTCAGAACGTGTGCAGCGTGAGCAGGACTTTGAGGCGTTGTTGAAAGCGCTGGGCCCCCTCTCCGGGGAACCGTTCTTTCAGAATCTGGTGAGCGTTATCGCTCACACGCTTGCGGCCCGGTACGTACTGATCTCGGAGTGTCTCTATCAGCCGTGCGAGCGTGTGCGGTCGCTGGCGTATCTGGCGAACGGAGCGTTCATGCCCCCCTTCGAGTACGACCTTGCAGATACCACGTGCGAGGCGGTGTTCGCTACGGGCGCGCCGGTTCACTATCCCGACAGCGTACAGGAGCTCTTTCCCAAGGAAACCGCCCTGGTCGCCATGGGTGCAAGAAGCTACCTTGGGGTCCCCCTGATTGGGGCCGGTTCCGTGATCGTCGGCCATCTCTTTCTTATGGACGACAAACGCCTTGCAGATCCCTCCCGGACGCTCAACATGCTTACGCAGGTAGCCGGACGGGCTGCAATGGAAGTAGAGCGGTTCCGGCGCGACCGGAGCGGCCGTGCAGCCGAGTTTCGCCTTCGGTTCATTCTGGAGAGCCTTGCCGACGGAGTTCTCGTGATCGATTCCCAGGGGATCGTCACCTACCTGAATGAGCAGGTGGTGTCGCTGGTAGGGTACAGCGGCGTGGACATCATCGGCAAACCGCTCAG
>JADLEA010000251.1 GCA_020846365.1 Bacteroidota bacterium | reverse complement strand
GGGGGAGGGGAATTCTGTCATGATTTTTCCGGAAGGAACGCGTTCAGAGGACGGCCGCATGCGACCCTTCAAGGAGGGGGCGTTTGAGCTGGCGATTCGCACGCAGACGCCGATCCTGCCGATCGTGATCAGCGGAACCGCAGAAGCGCTGCCAAAACGCGGGATTCTTCTGCGCGGAAGGCACCGCATGCGAGCGCGCATTCTTCCCCCCATCTTCCCCGAAACCTTTCGCGGAAAAGACGCGCGCCAGCTCAGTCAGGAGATCGGCGCGCTCATGGCAATGACGCTGGCTACAGGCGTAGTTGCGGCCCGCGGCTGAATCGTCGACCGCCTCAACGGACGACGGGCACGCTCAAGCCATCCACTTCGAGGTACCCTTTCTCCACGACATGTTCTTCCTTGAACACCGCCCAGGCCGGGAGGGACTGATACCGTTTGGTCATCCGGTAGAGTTGTAGCGCGCTGTTGCCGGCAAGGAAATACACCGTCCGCCGGACGTTGTAGGGATTGGGCATCGCGACGAACAGGCCGTCATCGGCGTCTGTGTACCGGATGCCCTTCCAGGTGAATGCGTTCTTTCCGTACGATATTCCGAGGGCGGGCATCAGTCGCTGTGCGAGTGCGTTATCGGCCGGACCTCCAAGAATGACCAGATCGCTGGCAGCCAGATCCTTCTCCGTCAGCTCCGCGTCCTGCACGAGAGGCAACAGGTATTCCACGAACTGATTCGCGATCGCCGTCTGATACTGCAGGGCCAGTGTATGGTTCGCCTCTATCTGGCTGGAAGTGCCGTACACGATCTTCGTGTGGCTGAAATCATCAAAGAGATTGGAAAGCGTCGCGTAGGCCGTCCTGCGCACCGGGATGTCATTCCCGGCATTCAAGATGACACGCGCAGGCCGGTGCTTGACGCTCAGCCGCACCTCTTCGTTTCCGCTCTCCACGGCAATTTGTTTCCATTCCAGCGCCTTTTCCGATTCCACGGCAATGACTGAACGGAACGCATAGGGGACACCATCCTGCCGCACCGAGAGCCGGAGTTGCCATCCTTCTGCCGTGGAATCTGCCCTTGCACTCGCGGAGACAGACGGCAGGTCATCCCGCTCAATCCACGGAAGCAGGATTTTGCGCAGGGATGTCCCGGCGATCTGTTCGGCGGCGTCGATCAACTCCGAGGTCTTTGCGGGCTTTTCCCTGTACCGATCGTGGAGCCCGTTCATGACCTTGAGGAACGTCTCGGTCCCCAGAGCCAGCCGCATCTGATGCAGCGCATATGTCCCGCGAATGCGGGGGATCACGTAGTGACCGTAGCGGTCATAGACACGCTGCGCAGCCCGGGGAGCCACAGGACCTTCTCTGTCAAGGGTATACAACAACCGGCAGTTCATCTCCGCCAGCTGGTCGCGCAATTGAACGGCCGCAGCGGAGGGATCCTTGGGAAGCGCGTTGAGCATATGCCAGTAGGCGGCCGTCCCGCTGACGAACCAGTTGTCCGCATCTGATGCCGGGAATACCGTGTTCTTCCAGAGGTTCCCCTTCTCAACGGCATAGACCTGCCGCACGTCTGAAAGTTGCTGCTCGGGCTTCGCCGGCACAGAGACCGTTGCGCGCCGGCCTTTCAACTGCTCCGCAACGAAAACCGGATTGATAACAGTGTATCCGAGTGTCAGATGGGGAATCGCATTGGCGAGATCGGGCATCAGGCGGCTGTTCTTTTCCACAAGCTTCTCGCGAAGGGTGACTTTGCCGTAGTGGGCGAGAAACATGAGGTGCGACGCCATTTCGGAGGTCGTCACCTTTCCGTCGCAGGCGTGGGGGCGGTTGATCGGGGAAGTCGCCAGAATATTCACCGCACTGATCGCGTCGATCTTCCCCTTTTCTCTTTGATAGTACTCGTGGAACGCCAGATCGCGGTTGACGTTCCCGTACACGATGTCGTAGGGCGCATTCGAGGGATCGGGGATGTACTCCTTCCTGACCTCGGGGTCTTTGGCGTTGTTCACGCTCCAGTAGAACCCCTTCGTGCCGCCGGGGAAGTCGTTCTTCGAACTCCGCCAGAGTTTGTGCTTCGCCGTACCGAGCAGGAGGATCGCGGTCTCTCCGGTTTTCGTGTCCGCCATGAGCCAATCGTTGGTGTAGAGCCCGTTGTTGTTCGTGGTGAGAATGCGCACTGCATCGTCGATGCTGGAGGCGTACTGCGCCGCCCTTCGAATGCGGGAAGATTGCGGCTCACCATCGACGTTGTAGGGGGTTTGCATCACGGTCGTCTCCCCCATCATGATGCCCGCGCTGTTGATATAGAAGTCCGAACCTGAATGAATCCCGCCGGGAAAAGTCTGATAGACGAGCCGGTGTCCCTTTGCCGGAACGACATCACAGATGAGGTTCCAATGCACGCCTGTGTAACCGCCCCACATGAACAACTGGCCGAATACGATGCCGCCATCCGGCGTCGCCGGGCCGTTTGCAAGGAAGGAAGAGCATTTGTGGAGCCGTTCGGCGGTCCGGGCTTCCTCTTCCTCTTTCTTGAAGCTCCTGCCGCTGAGGGCATGCGGGGTTTTCGTGAGCGCGCTGCTCAATTGCCCGATATCCACAGCGGAATTCACCGTCACGATATCCTTGAGGTCCACCGGACGTCCGCTGAAGGCCGCCCCCGCCTTCGCCGCCCCGTCCGCGATTCCCTGCATCTCCTCCAGGTATTCCCTGTCGTACTTCCTGAGCATCATCGCATCGGCTAACATCCTCAAGTCGGACCATCCCGCCCGCGGATCGTCGCCATTCTGCCGCAGGGCGAGCTTGTCCATGTACGACACAATTTCACGCGAGAGAAGCGAGCCGTACTGGTAGCCGCGTTCGTAGGGCTCCCCCTCGATGTGCACCATGATCCATCCTTTGTCTTCATAGCGAAACGCCGGCCCGAACCATTTCACCGTCTCAAGAGGGATGTATGCGCCGATGTCCTCCACTTCCTCCAGCCGGACGTCGTCAAACCACACGCTTCCCGTGGCATTTCCATTCCGGCCGAGGTGGAGACAGACACGGTCCTCGCGCTGCGTGGCAAAAAAAAGGACTTCGCTCTTCCGCCACTCCTGCGTTCCACCTGCCGCAGGTGCATGGTTCGTGAACGGGAAAGACTGCATCGTCACTGTTCCCGCGACCGCGGTGGGATAGCGCGAGGTGGGATCGGATGCCGCATTGTCGGTGCGCATCCAGGCCGACAGCCGGTAGAGCTTTCCCACCGAGAGTTGCACAGGGGAAGACTGGAGAGTGGAAGACGCACCCTTCTCGTGTCGCAAACTGAAGCTCGCCATGCCCTCGTGCGGCAAAGACGCGTCTCTTCCTGCCTGCGCGGCCCCAGAGGGATCACCCGGTAAGAGCGTCCACCCCGCCGGAATCCCACCCGGTACCCCGTCCTCAAATCCCGGATTGGCGACGGAGATCTCACGCACCTGCGCCGGGGATGTGGCTGCCGCACCGATGGCAACAAGCCCCGCCAGAAGCCGGAACACGAAGCGACTGCGAAAGTCCATAAGGCGATCCTTCAACGTGAAAAGAATGGGTAGCGCGCTGATCATTGTACTCCCTCTGAGAAGGTGCGGTGCTGGCTTGTCCACATGAAGAGGCCGGCCGCCAGGCCGATCCCCACAAATACAATTCCTTCCCCGGTAGAACCGAGGATGAGTTTCCCCGTGCCAAAGAGCATGGCATAGACGAGCACGACGCCGGCGATCCAGTTCAGGAAAAGCCGGCCATACCCCGAATCGCCCTCAACATCGGGCAGCTGGCGGGCAATCTTCTGCCAGCCGACACCCCCCGGATGAACGCGCCGGTAAAACGAGTGGAGCGTGCGCGTGTCTGTTGGTTTCGTAAACAGGGTCACCAGCAGCCAGACAACCGTCGTTATGCCCACAATGACAAACAGCGTGTCGGGAAATCTCATCGATGAGGACAGGGTAAGAACCCCGAGCACAAGCATGGGGGTGAGCATGGCCGTGATTTCACTCCAGGCGTTCACTCTCCACCAGTACCACCGAAGAATCAGGACGAGGCCCAGGCCGGCTCCGGCTTCAATGATGAACTCCCAGGCCCCCGAAATGGTCTGAAGAAACCCTGTCACGACAAGGGAAATCGCCATAATGGCGATCGTGGTCCAGCGGGAAACGCGCACAAGCCGGCGTTCACCGGCTTCCGGACGAATGAACCGTTTGTACACATCGTTGATAATGTAGGAGGATCCCCAGTTCAGTTGCGTGGCCACCGTGGACATGTATGCAGCGAAGAACGAGGCGACCAGGAGGCCTTTCAGACCCACGGGCAAATAGTCCCTCATCGCATACACATACCCCATCCGTTTCTCATCCGGCCCCAGGTCGGGATACAGCAACAGCGATGCAAGTCCGACGAGGATCCACGGCCAGGGACGGACACAGTAGTGCGCGACGGTGAACCAGAGGGTGGCAAAGAGCGAGTGCTTCTCATCCTTTGCAGACATCATCCTTTGAGCGACATACCCGCCCCCGCCCGGCTCAGCCCCGGGGTACCAGGATGCCCACCACTGGACGGCGACATAGGCCAGGAAGGCCGATACGCTGAGGGCCAGCGTGCTTCCCACCTCGCTCACCGTCGTGTCCCCGCCGACCACCGGAAGGAACTGCGTGGTCCAGGCGGGGAGTTTCTCACGCAAACCTGCCATCCCCCCGATTTCCGGAAGGCCCAAGACGGTGACGGCAAGCACGATGCATCCGGCCATGGCAATGACAAACTGCACCACGTCTGTCACCGCAACTCCCCAGAGTCCTGACATGGCCGAATAGAGCGCCGTGAGCAGGAGCGCGAGCCCGATGTAGATCATCACCTGGTCTTTGGGAATGCCGAACATCCCTTCCAGTATTGCTGCCATGGCAAGGTTGACCCAGGCCATGATCACGCAGTTCAGGAAGATACCCAGATAGACTGCGCGGAATCCCCGGAGAAACGCAGCGGGTTTGCCCGAGTAGCGGAGCTCGACAAACTCCACATCGGTCAGGATGCCCGCCCGGCGCCAGAGCCTGGCGAAAAAGAACACCGTCAACATCCCTCCGAAAAGGAAATTCCACCAGAGCCAGTTGCCCGCAATTCCGTTTCTTGCCACCAGTTCCGTGACTGCAAGCGGAGTGTCGGCGGCGAACGTCGTCGCCACCATGGATGTTCCTGCAAGCCACCAGGGGAGGCTCCGCCCGGAGAGGAAAAACTCTTGCGTGCTTCTGCCTGCGCGGCGCGCATAATAGATGCCCACGCCGGCGCTCCCGGCAAAGTATGCTGCAAGGATGACCCAGTCCAGGGTCTGCATAGTATCCTTTCGCGTTGATTCTTATCCTACGAAAAGCCGATCACCGAAGCAAGGTTCGGGGCTCCGGACCCGATCTTTCCATGTGTCACTGTGCGCCCGGCGCCTCGCGCGAGGTATGAATCAGGTGAGGGGCTTCACGCCAGCTCGCTTCGCCGGTGAAACACCGCCGGTTCGGCGTTGCTCTTGGACCTCGATCTTCCTACATTTTATCATGCCTCAGGATTTTCATTCAGGGTGTTCCGCGTGATCTCCTTCTCCGCACTGACCAAGACTTTTGGTGGTACTGTGGCGCTCGACCGGGTCACCTTCTCCCTCGAGCGGGGAAAGGTCCATGCGCTCATGGGCGAAAACGGGGCCGGCAAATCGACCCTGGGAAAGATCCTGGCAGGTATTCATCAACCCGACGGCGGGGAGATGGCGATTGACGGGAAACCGGTCCGGTTTGACTCCCCCCGTGCGGCCCGGCACGCAGGCATCGGGATGGTCCACCAGGAACTTGCCCTTTGCCCCGACCTCTCCGTCGCGGAAAACCTCGCCCTTGGGCTCTATCCGGTGAGGGGCCGCTTCTTGCTGGACACGAAGGCAATGAAAGCCCGCACCCGCGCGTTGCTTGAGAGCATCGGCGTCGAGATCCCGCCGGATCGTCTCGTGAAAGAACTCCCCGTCGCACTCCAGCAGGTCGTCCAGATCGCGGGGGCCGTGGGTACCGGAGCCGATATCCTCGTCTTCGATGAACCGACGAGCTCTCTCTCGGATACTGAAACGCGACGCCTCTTCGAGCTCATCGCCCGCCTGCGCGACCGGGGTGTGACCATCATCTACGTGTCGCACCGTATGTCCGAAGTGTTCGAACTCTGCGACACGGTCAGCGTATTGCGCGACGGGCGCTTCGTCGGAACCCTTCCCCGGTCCGAAGCCGATCAGGATGCCGTCGTGCAGATGATGATCGGCAGGCAGATCGAGGCGTATTTCCCCGATCATCTGGACCGTCCTCCGGGGAATGAGATTCTGCGGGTCGACTCTCTCTCTTCCCCCGGGCGATTTGCCGATATTTCTTTTTCCGTTCGCGAAGGCGAGATCGTGGGCTTTGCCGGACTGGTTGGCTCGGGGCGGAGTGAAATTGCGACCGCCGTCGCGGGTCTGGATCCGCACGCAACGGGAAAGGTCTGTCTCCTGGGCCGGGACCTTGCGGGGCTCTCAGCGCGAAGACGAATGCGGGCGGGGATAGGATTCGTGCCCGAAGACCGGAAACGTCAGGGCCTTGCCCTCCCCCTCTCGTGCAGAATCAACCACTCCCTCACCCTCCTGGAAACCCTTCGCAGAGGATTCTTCATCGATCGCCGCCGTGAGAACGGAATGCTGCGCCAATCCATACAGGATCTCACGATCAAGACGCCCGATTTCGAAACCCCGGTATCGCATCTCAGCGGCGGGAACCAGCAGAAGATCGTGCTCGCAAAATGGCTTGCCTGTTCTTCCCGAATTCTGTTTCTTGATGAACCAACGCGGGGCGTGGATGTCGGGGCGAAAGCCTCCATTCATGCGCTCGTGGAGCGATTGGCGCGCGAGGGCAAAGGCCTCGTCCTCATATCCTCGGAGCTGCCGGAGCTCCTTCACCTTTCCACCCGCATTCTCATCATGC
>JADLEA010000250.1 GCA_020846365.1 Bacteroidota bacterium | reverse complement strand
GTCCAGATCGCGGGGGCCGTGGGTACCGGAGCCGATATCCTCGTCTTCGATGAACCGACGAGCTCTCTCTCGGATACCGAGGCGCGACGCCTCTTCGAGCTCATCACCCGCCTGCGCGACCGGGGTGTGACCATACTCTACGTGTCGCACCGTATGTCCGAAGTGTTCGAGCTCTGCGACACGGTTAGCGTATTGCGTGACGGCCGCTTCGTCGGCACCCTTCCCCGGTCCGAAGCCAATCAGGATACCGTCGTGCAGATGATGATCGGCAGGCAGATCGAGGCGTATTTCCCGGACCATCTGGACCGTCCTCAGGGGAATGAGATTCTGCGGGTCGATTCTCTCTCTTCCCCCGGGCGATTTGCCGATATTTCTTTTTCCGTTCGCGAAGGCGAGATCGTGGGCTTTGCCGGGCTGGTTGGCTCGGGGCGAAGTGAAATTGCGACCGCCGTCGCGGGTCTGGATCCGCACGCAACGGGAAAGGTCTGTCTTCTGGGCCGGGACCTTGCGGGGCTCTCAGCGCGCAGACGAATGCGGGCGGGGATAGGATTCGTGCCCGAAGACCGGAAACGCCAGGGCCTTGCCCTCCCCCTCTCGTGCAGAATCAACCACTCCCTCACCCTCCTGGAAACCCTCCGCAGAGGATTCTTTATCGATCGCCGCCGTGAGAACGGAATGCTGCGCCAGTCCATACAGGATCTCGCGATCAAGACGCCCGATTTCGAAACTCCGGTGTCGCATCTCAGCGGCGGGAATCAGCAGAAGATCGTGCTCGCGAAATGGCTTGCCTGTTCTTCCCGAATTCTGTTTCTTGATGAACCGACACGGGGCGTGGATGTCGGCGCAAAAGCATCCATTCATGCGCTCGTGGAGCGCTTGGCACGCGAGGGCAAAGGCCTCGTCCTCATATCCTCGGAGCTGCCGGAGCTCCTTCACCTTTCCACCCGCATTCTCATCATGCGGGAAGGCAGATTGGTGGGGGAACTCGCGCGCGCAGAAGCAACGCAAGACCGGCTTCTGCGCATGATGTCCGGGCTGACGTAGGCACCCCGGACCTTGTACGAGACCATTACCAAGGACTATGTCATGACAAAAAAGGAACACCGCGAGTATCGCAATCGGGCTCTCCGATTCCTGCGCAAGGCCCGCATCACCATCACTCCCGCAGAGTCACGGGCAATGGAAGTGACGGATTTCGGCCTCGGGGATCCGGAACACATCGGACTTGAACTGGTGATCTACGAAAACAACGACCGGTATTGCGCGAAAGAACTGGTGATGTTCCCGGGTCAGATCTGTCCGGAACATCGGCATCCCCCCCTTACCGCGACGAATCCGGGCAAGCGCGAGACGTTCCGCTGCCGATGGGGAAGGGTCCTTCTGTATGTCGATGGTCCTCCGACCCGACGTCCGAAGGGGCGCGTTCCGGCCGAACGAAAAGACTACTTCACCGTATGGCATGAGATCGTCCTGAAGCCGGGCGATCAATACACGCTTCCTTCGGACACCCTGCACTGGTTCCAGGCCGGCCCTGCAGGAGCCATCGTTTCGGAGTTTTCTTCCCCCAGTGACGATGCAAGCGATGTCTTCACCGATCCCGGCGTCATGCGTGTCGCGGTGGACAAGCGATGACCTCGAAACAACGATTCCTCGCAGCCCTCAACCGCGGGAAGCCGGACAGACTGCCCGTGACGACGCACCACGTTATGCCGTATTTTCTCAACACGCACCTGGGCGGGATATCCAATGATGTGTTTTTCGATAGGTTTCACCTGGATCCCATCCGGTGGGTCGCGGAGCACCGGCCGGATCCGGGCTCTAAAGACTATGTCGATCCTGACCATCATCCCGGTTATCTGGAACCCCGGCGCATTGCCTCCGACAATTGGCGCGTCACGGCGGAATCCATCCCCGACCCCCAGTACGACACGGTCCGGTATGTCTTCCATACGCCCCGGAAGAATCTTTCCATGGTCCTCCAGAGCAACGAATACACTTCCTGGGTGACCGAGCGACTTGTCAAGGAACGTACCGACATCGACATCATCGCGGAATTCGGCACGCTCCCCGTCTATGATGTGCCGGGCGTCAACCGTATTGCCGGCGAGTACGGTGAGCGGGGGCTGATCCGCGGCACCATCCTTTGCTTCGACGTCTACGGCCAACCTGGCTGCTGGCAGGATGCCTCGGTCCTGTTCGGCATCGAAGACCTCATCATGGCCACATACGACGATCCCGAATGGGTGCATGCGTTTCTGCAGATCCTGATGAAGCGCAAGCTGCACTTCGTGGATTCCCTCAAGGGGGCGCGGATTGATATTCTGGAACTTGGGGGAGGCGACGCCTCATCGACTGTCATCTCGCCAAAAATCTTTGACACCTTCGTCGCGCCGTACGACAAACCCATCATCGACCGCGCGCATCAGGTGCAACAAAAGATCGTCTACCATACCTGCGGCGGGATGATGCCGTTCCTGGAGAGACTGGCGGAGATGGGTCCGGATGCCATGGAGACCTTCACTCCTCCGGGCATGGGCGGGGACACGGACCTCCGGGAGGCAAAGCGGCGTATCGGCGACAAGGTGTGCATGATCGGCGGCTTCGACCAGAAGGAATACTTTGCACGCGGCACGCCGGCGCAGACAAGAGCGGCGGTGCGGAACTGCTTTGAAGCCGCCGGCAATGACGGGGGGTACATCCTCTGTCCTTCAGACCACTTCTTTGACGCGGAGCCCTCCCTGCTCGAAGCGTTTGCAGACGAAGCCGCGAAGTGCGTCTATTAGCATCGGGTGAAACTCGCCCCGTTCGGAAGCCGCGCACTGGACACGCCATGAGATGTAGACCGGGTCACGCCCCTTGCTCTCCGGGATCTTGAGACGGAGCGGCGAGGGGAACCGGACCCTCGCGCCGGTTGGCGCTGTTCATGCGCCGTACCCCCTTCAAGAACATCACCATGCCGCCTGCGAGCGGGAGCAGGCCAATCAGTCCCCCTCCGACCAGCACATCCGCAGTGTGCTCGACTTGCACGCCTCCGAGCACGAACGCCAGAAGCAGCCCCAGCGAAACCATTCCGCCGAACGACGCAAGAAGTCCACCCATCACGGCCACGAAGAGCGGAATCGCGCGCTGACGCATGGGGAGAGGCATTGCGTGCGACTCGAATCCGGGCACCACTCCCCCTTCCGCATCGGAGGCGCTCAGTTGGTCTCTGCGTAGTCGCCTCACGAGCCTCACCGTCCACCTCCAGCAAACGAAGAGCACCGCGACCGTGAGAACCGCGAGCAGCAATGCCACGCGCGCGTCCTCCACTTCACCCATCGCCATCAAGGGAAAGTCGTACAATGTATGGAGGAGGACAGCAGCTCCATACCCCTTCAAGATCAGCTGTGACCTGGATCCCTCCGAGAAGTAGGCCTGCCCGACGTAGTACCCCATAATCGCACCGACGAATGCATGCAGCGGCACGGCGCTGAAGGCGCGCGAGATTGCCACGCTCAAGCCGCCTTCGAACACAAACAGGACGTTTTCGAGGGTCGCAAACCCCAGGGAAGCCACCACGCCGTAGACGATACCGTCCATCGGCTCATCAAAGGCCTTGTGCCGGAGATTGTAGCCGAGCAGCACGATCAGCTTGACAAGCTCTTCGGGGAGCGCTGCGACAAAAAGCGCCGAGAGAAGACTCTGCAGTATCGGGATGCCGACAAACTGCACAGCCCCCTGCAGAGGAATACCTATGAGGAGGATCGGCAGGACGGTGAGGACGCCCAGACCGAACGTCGTCCAGAGAACCCGGGGAGGTTCGGGATACACATCACGGGCGTGGAAATACCAGACCAGCAACGCAGATGGGACAACGGCAGAAACGGCGAGCAGCGAAATGAGCATCGTCTACCCAGTCCCCTCCCAGGTCCGGAGTCCGTAACGGCTCAAGTAGATCGGTATGTTCTGGAAGAGCGGATCTGCCTTTTGTATGGCGCGGATCATGCTCCGCTTGGAGCCCGAGAGATCGCCGGTGAGAATGGTCACCGAGCCGCCAAGCCCGCCCGCGCCGTTGACTTTCCATCCCAGGGCTCCGTGTTCCCTGGCAATTGCGATCACCTTCAGCGCATCGGCGCTGACGAGATCCGGATGGAGCCGGGTCTGTGCCTCCGTATTCTGGATCATCGCCTTGCCAAAGCCGCCGAAGTCGCCTTCATACAGAGCATCCCTGGACCTGTCCGCGGTTCCCCGGAGTGCTTCCAACCGGGGAGACTCCGGCCCTTCGTTTTCCAGCTCGTGAATTACCTTCCGGTGAAGCTCCGTCGAATCGTGAGACCGCCCGAGGTACACCAACACAAGCCGGCGTTCCAACTCCCACCATGCGCTGTTGGGAATCTGAATCTGTGAAACGGTTGCCCACGGGAACTGACGCATTTCAATGTAATTGATGCCGCCGAATGCCGAGCAGAGCTGATCCTGAATTCCGCACTGAAGATGGAGCATGTTCATCTCCACATGATGTGCGGCCAGCGCCACCTGGTGCGGCGTCATCCGTCCGGGGGTCAATCGATCCAGCGCGCCAATAAGCGCCACGGACACCGCAGCAGATGTTCCCGTGGACGCTCCCACGGGCGCTTCGGAATAAATGTTCACGCGGAGGGAGATATCGGGGGGAACATGCATGTAGTGGATCGCCGCTTCCAGGAGGGGGTGCTTGTTCCAGACCCCTTGCTCGGGTGCAACGGTATACCGGTCTCCGTAGTTTTCCGCCTGAATGAGAACCCGCTCTTTCGCACCGTCGGCCGGGAAGACCTCGATCTGGACTTCGGCGTACGGGTAGACGCCGATGTTGAAGATCTTGCCATGCCCGGCAAACCAGGTGTCAGTCCATCCGCCGTTGTCGACTATTCTGATGGGCGCGACGCTGTTGATCACGCGAAGCGGTACACGGGTATCCATGCGGTTCTCAATCGTGAGGAATGTGTACAATGTAGAGAGTACCGCTCCAAAGTTCAAGTTGAGTTTCCTGTGGGAATTCCTTACTTTCCTCTCGCAATTCTCTTGCCCCTGCGCTTCACCTACAAAACATCCGGAGTCTCATCAGAAAACGGTCCGGAGTTCTCGATGGACAGACTTTCAGGAGACGAACGACACGCATGAACCCCATCTACCTCGTCGCGAGCGGCGACCTGCGCCTATCTGCCAATCAGAGCTGTGAGGCCGCGCAGGCTGAAATGGAAAAACAGGTCGTCGCGGCTGTGGAACGGCTCGGAGGCACAGTCGTCCGCGCCCATCCGTATGACCCCGCCAAACGCCACGGTTTCATCGACAGCCAGAAATATGGCATTGAAGTCTTCCGCTCCATACCGCCCAGGGCTCCTGTCATCGTCGCGGAGGCGGTCTGGCAGTACACACACCATGTGCTCCCCGGTTTGCTCACACACCGCGGGCCCATCCTGACGCTGGCCAACTGGAGCGGGCAGTGGCCCGGGCTGGTCGGCATGCTGAACCTCAACGGTTCGCTCACGAAAGCGGGCGTCGCCTACAGCTCGCTCTGGAGCGAGGATTTCACGGACGACTTCTTCGTGCAAAAGCTGGCCCGTTGGATGAAGAAGGGAAAGGTAAAGCACGACACCTCGCACGTTGTCCCGTACAAAGCCGTCCGCGTCCCGCAGCAGGCGGAAAAGACCGGCACGGCCTTCGCGAAGGAGTTTCGCCGCCGGAAAGCGATCATGGGCATCTTCGACGAAGGATGCATGGGCATGTACAACGCGCTCATCCCTGATGAGCTCCTCCACGAGACAGGCATCTTCAAGGAGCGGCTGAGTCAATCGACGCTCTTCGCGAAAATGCTCACCGTGCCGGATCAGGAAGCGCATGAAGTGTTTGCCTGGCTGAAAGCCAAAGGGATGCGTTTCCTCTTTGGCAATAATGAGGCCTCCGAGCTCACGGAATCTCAGGTGCTGCAACAGTGCAAGATGTACATCGCGGCGGTGCGCCTCGCTGATGAATTCGGATGCGCAGCCATCGGCATCCAATACCAGCAGGGCCTCAAAGACCTAGTCCCGGCTTCGGACCTTGCGG